>CBDUUY010000198.1:0-4631 GCA_965370535.1 uncultured bacterium | reverse complement strand
AGCCGTACGTTCGTCGACGATGAGCAGGTGGAACCCGTATTCGGTCGCAACGGGCCCGTGAAGGGTCCCGACCTCTGCTTCCATGGCGGCGGCTGCGAACGGCCCCACAAAGATGTCGGCCATCGCGCACCCCAGATCGCCACCGGGAGTGGCGGTATCGAGAGACACCTCATCGGCGACGGCGGCGAAGTCCTCACCCGCCTCCAGCCTCGCCCGGACATCGAGTATCTCGTCCTCGGTCTCGGTGAGGATGTGCCGCGCGCACACGGTGGTGATCCCCTCCGGGTAGGCCAGTAGGGCCGCTGCAAAACCGGGATCCGAGACGAGCAGTTCGGTCACCTCATCCCGCAGCACCGCAAGACGGGCGTTCAATCGGATCATCCCCTCGCCCGCATCCGGGATACCCGTCGCCTGGGCGACGGTGACGGCTTCGGCCTCCAGCGAGGCCATGAACTCTTCGTGCAGGGCGTCCACGGCCACTTCGTCGAGTTCGACGCCGAACTCGTCCTCGTAGGCATCGATGAGTGCGGTGAGAGCCACGATCCACGAGGCTGCATCACGGAAGCCGGAGTCGATGGGAATGGTCTCGATCTCGAACAACTCGGCGACGTCGGCGACGGTGATCACCTTGTCGCCGACCGTGGCGACCTCCTCGTCACCGGGGCCGGAGCAGGCGGCGGCCACCAGGGCTACGCACACGATCGGGATGACGAGTTTGCGCACGGGGACTACTCCTGGGGAGAGGGCGGCCACATTGTACGGAGGAAGTCCAGCACACCCGCCGCCGACGGCCCGGGAGGCGCCGGGAGGAACAGCGCACCCTGCCGCACCACCGAACGGGGGGCCAGGCGCTGCAGACGGACCTCCTGGCTCTGGGCCAGCGTCACCGGAGCGATCTTGATATCACGGCGCAGCGAGACGATCTCGGTGATGCCCACGCGCAGCGCTTCCACCCGGATACGGGCGATCTCGATCAGCGCCAGGGCGTTGGGGGGCAGTGGCCCGTAGCGGTCCTCCCACTCTGCCACCACGTCGTCCACGGCCCCGTGGGTGGCCGCCCCTGCCAGACGCCTGTATGCCTCCAGGCGGGCCGCCTGATCCGACACGTAATCGTGAGGGAGGTGCACGTCCACCGGCAGGTCGATCCGCACCTCCGGCAGAACATCGTCGGGCACCCGGCCGGTCTCCAGTTCCTCGACTGCTTCGGCCACCAGTTCGCAGTAGAGGTCGAATCCGACGGCGCTGATGTGGCCCGACTGCACATTGCCGAGCATGCTGCCGGCGCCCCGGATCTCCAGGTCGCGCATCGCCAACTGGAACCCCGACCCCAGGTCGCCGAACTCGCCGATCGCCTCGAGACGGCGATAGGCTTCGTCGCTGAGCCTGGCCTCCTCGGGATGGAACAGGTAGGCGTATGCCCGCTGGGTGGAACGGCCCACCCTGCCCCTCAACTGGTACAACTGCGCCAGGCCGAGCAGATCCGCCCTCTCGACGATCATGGTGTTCACCTGGGGAAGATCGAGGCCCGACTCGATGATCGTGGTGGCCACCAGCACGTCGTACTCCCGGTTCCAGAAGTCGAGCATCACCTGCTCCAACTGGCCTTCGTTCATCCGGCCGTGGGCAACGGCGTAGCGGGCCTCGGGCACCAGTTCCTGCAGTCCGGCGACGGCGTGATCAATCGACTGGATGCGGTTGTGGACGTAGAAGACCTGCCCCTCCCGCAGCATCTCCCTCCGGATCGCCGCCGACACGGCACGCTCGTCGAATGGGCCGACGAACGTGAGGATCGGATGGCGATCCTCGGGGGGCGTGGCGATGCGGCTGACCTTGCGGATGCCGGTCAACGCCATCTCCAGTGTGCGCGGGATCGGGGTGGCGGTCAGAGTCAGCACGTCCACCGACGAACGGACCGCCTTGATCCTGTCCTTGGCGGTCACCCCGAACCGCTGCTCCTCGTCCACCACCAGCAGGCCCAGATCCTTGAAGTTGATGTCTTCGCTGAGCAGCCGGTGGGTTCCGATGACCACGTCCACAGACCCGTCCTCGATACCCCGCACCACGTCGCGCTGCTGCCTGGGGGTGAGGAACCTGCTGAGCATCTCCACCCGCATCGGATACGGATCGAATCGGTCCGAGAAGGTCTGATGGTGCTGCTGGGCGAGCAGGGTGGTTGGGACCAGCACCGCCACCTGGCGGCCGTCCTGGACCGCCTTGAAGGATGCCCGCACCGCCACCTCCGTCTTGCCGAAGCCGACATCGCCGAACACCAGGCGATCCATCGGACGGCCGGCCTCCATATCGGCCTTCAAGTCGGCGATGGCCACCAACTGGTCCGGAGTCTCCTCGAAGGGGAAGGCCTGCTCCATCTCGTGCTGCCAGGGGGTGTCGGCGGAGTATGCGTAGCCGGTGACCGCCAGACGGGCCCGGTGCAGCGCGACCACCTCCTCGGCGACTGCGGCCACCTCCTTGCGGACCCTGGTGCGGGTGCGGGTCCAGTCGGCCCCACCCATCCGGGAGAGACGGGGCGCCTCACCGCCGGTGTACTTGCGGATCGAGGCGAACTGGTCGGTGGGCACATACAGCTTGTCCTCGCCCCGGTAGGCGATCAGCAGGTAGTCCCGTTCGATCCCGGCCAGCGTCCGGGCCACCATGCCCTGGAAACGGCCGATGCCGTGATGGCGGTGCACGACGTGGTCGCCGGGGCTCAGGTCGTCGTAGGCGGCTGCCGCCTCGGTGCGGGCCCGCGGCCGGATGCGCCGGTGGGCGCGGCGGCGTCCGGCGATCTCCTGCTCACCGAGTACCGCCACCCCCAGAGCGGGCGCCACGAACCCGTGGTGGATGCCGGTGTCGATGACCGCCGACCCCGATGCCGTATCCCGGCGGGGCAACTCCAGGCCCTGCTCGCCGAGCACCCTCGCCACCCGGTCGGCGGCGGGCTTGCCATCCATCGCCACCACCACCTTCACGCCCCTGCCGAGCAGGGATTGCAGACCGGCGGCCACCGACTCGGGATCGCCCGGAACAGCATCGAGACCGGCTACGGCCATGGACTCGTCGCCGGGACCAGCGGCCGCCGGCGGAGCCTCCAGCACCTCGGGGGGCAGATCCAGCGGCAGGTAGAGGGGCGGGTGGTCGGCGGCGCCTTTGCCCCAGGTGCCGGCCAGGGCTTCGGCCAATTCGGCTTCCTCCCTGGCCAGGTCATCCGCCCGGGAGGCTGCCCTGACCGGATCGAACAGCACCACGGGGACACCACTGCCCATCACCGAATCCTCCGCCGACAGCCAGGGAAGCCACGACTCCATTCCGCTGAAGAGCATCCCGTCGATGTAGCGATCCCAGGTATCCATAGCCCACGGCTCTGCCTCGATGAGCGCACGGGCCGCCGTCCGCATCGTGTCATCGGGGCGCACCTCCCGGGCCGGGAACGCCACCAGGGCCTCGACGGGGTCCATCGAACGCTGGCTGCTCACCGAGAAGGCCCTGATCTCATCCACGGTGTCGCCCCAGAAATCCAGGCGTGCCGGGGTGTCGCCCTGGGCCGGGTAGACATCGACGATGCCTCCCCTCACGGCGATCTCACCGCGACTCTCGACCCTGTCCGTGCGGTGATAGCCGGTGCCGGTGAGGCGGCCGACCAGTGCCTCCAGGTCGACGACGTCGCCCGTCGTCACAACGACGGGTTCGACGGGCGAAGGACTGGACCTCTGCACGGCGGCCCGGACCGAGGCGACCACCACCGTCGAGCCGAGGGCATGGCGCGCCTGCGCCCTGGCGGCCATGGTGGCGACATTCGGTGAGATGTGCTCGAAGGGCAGCGTCTCCCAGGCCGGCAGGTGGTAGACCGCAGTGAACAACGAGAGGTCATCCACCAGATCCTCGGCGTCCCGTTCGCCGGGCACCACCGCCAGCACCGGTTGATCGAACATCGCCAGGAAGAGGGCGCGCAGACGGGGCGGAACCACCAGTCGACCCGGCATATCCGGTTTCGGGTGCTCCCGCAGACCAGCGACCAAGTCGGCAAGCGGCGCAGGCATCGAACCCGAATCGTACCGGAGTGCCTCAGGTTCTCTTCCACCACGGCGGGAGAGAAGCCCCGAATCATCCGTGCAGTTCGTTCCAGATGTGTTCGAGCACCATCTCGCGATGATCGAACACCTCGTGGTCCCAGAATCGGACTACGCGCCACCCTTGTTCGGCGAGTACCCGGTCGCGATGAGCATCTCGCTCCCGATCCTCGTGTGACTCGCCGTCCACCTCGACGACCAACCGATGCCTGCGGCACACGAAATCAACGATGAACCCGCCGATTGTCTCCTGTCGGCGGAATCGGACACCCAATTGGCTCTTCCGGAGTTCCCACCAGAGGATCTCCTCTCCCCGGGTCGGATTCCGTCGCATCGACCGGGCAAACGTGAGCAGACGCTCATCACGAGGACGCATTCATCCGGTGTACAGGAAATCCGTGACGGAGAGAACACCCCTCTTCCGTCATTGCTCTCCCCCGTGGCAACGGGGGAGATGGGCTCGGCCGAACAGGACGAGGCCAGAGGGGGACCCAGAACCACCAAACGACGCGCCACCACAACACATCCGCCCCCCTCTGCCCCCGAAGCGGGCGCATCTCCCCC
>CBDUUY010000197.1:0-4663 GCA_965370535.1 uncultured bacterium | reverse complement strand
GCGATTGGCGCGCCCGGCCGCCGATCTGAGCAACGGCATCATCCAGCAGACTCCTAAACTCCGGCTGATCTTCTGCCGGGAGCCGAATGGTCCGCTACACCAGGGTGCCGTTGCGCCCCGCCATCGTCCTGCTGATGCTGGCACTGCTGTTGGCCGTGCCGACGTCGGCTTCGGCCCAGGAGACCGGCTACCTCCGGGTGGATGACATCCTCCCCGGTGAGTGCGGACCGACGCCGGTGGTGACCGGCCAGCATGTCGATTGCCGTTTCCCCCTTGCCCGTGAGGTGACACTCGATCCCCTGGGCGGTCCCTACGTCACCGATGTCGAAGGCCGTTACGACGAGGAGAACGACGAGCAGGCGGATTGCCTGATAGAGGATGGCGGCCTGGTCTGCCGCACCGTGGCCACGTACTACCCGTCTGGCACGCTCGATGTCCGTGTCCGGGTGGGTTGGGAGGGGAGCACCGGGGTCCTGGCACAGATCCAGACGGTGGATTGGGGGGCGGTCCCGGTTGTGTTCACCCCCGTGTCGGCCACGGAGCCCTACACGATGGCCCTCCGGCCACTGCAACTCTGGGTGGACGGGTGGCCGGGGTCGGAGCTGTACGGGAGAGTGCGGGACCGCTACACCGGGGAACCGGTCGCCACTCTGCCGATTCCCGAGCCGGGGGAGTCGTTCGGTGCGGTATCGGTTGATGTCACTCCGCTGCCCCCGGGCCGGTACCGGATGCAGCCGTGTATCGCCACCGGTGACGGCCCCGATGTATGCGAGGAAGTGGACGGCGCCGTCTACTTCCAGGTGGGCTCGGGCGAGGTGGTGGAGGCGATCGCCGGTTGGAACCGGGCGGGGGCCGACCGCATCAACCTGGTGCTGGCCGGCAGCGGCTTCGCCGACTTCGAAGCGTTCAGCGAAGTGGCGGTCGCATTGCTCGGCTTCGATGGGCCCACTCTGCTGGATATCAACGGTGACGTGGCAGGACCCGATGACGTTTCCACCGTCGAGTGGGGACCATTTGCCACCGAGCCGATCCGCTCTCAACGGGATCGGTTCAACATCTGGCTGTTGAAGGACTCGCTCGCCGATCCCCGCTCCGTGTTCCGGGTCGAACCCCCCAACGGCCTGGGGTTCGGACCCGGCGCCGCCACCCTGCCTGATGTGCAACTCACGGCCATCGAACTGCTGCCGCCGGGCCGGTGGCGCACATCTGAGGCCGGCTTCCCTTTGTTCACGGGTCTCGAACCGGGTGCGCCGGACCGGGCCGGCCTACAGTTCGCCGGGGCATATGTGGCCCTGCCGCTGTGGATGCCGCTGTCGGAGACCGAGACGTTCACCCATGAGTTGGGCCATGCGGTGTTCGATCTTCGGGATGAGTACACGCAGTACGGCCGGGACACCAAGCACGGCTACCCCAACTGTGCCCCCGACATGGAGATCGCCGAGGCGTGGTGGGGCGATCTGGTCGGGGAGGTGGACCCGTTCCTGGGCGAGTACGCATCGGTGATGGAGAGCTACGGCCAGTGGGTCCCCGGCCGGGCCGAACTGGAGGCTTCCTTTGCCGTCGGGTACGAGTGGGGAGGGTGTTACGGGGAGCAGGGTGGCCAAGGGGCGGTCCGGCCGACGGCCCAGTCGATCATGCACGGGCAGACGCCCGTGTTCGGCTCGGTCAACCGGCGCAGGGCAGAGGAGATCATGGACCTGTGGACCGGCCGCGATGTGCTGCGGTCCACCGCCGACCTCGATGTCGCCTGCGAGCGATCTGCCGACGATCCGTGGTCGGTGGCGTGCCGCGGGTCCCTGGTCCCCTACGTCGATCCGCCGGGGGATGGCCTGGTGATGTCTGTGGGCGGCGATGAGGATGACTGCACGGCCACCCGGTCGGCAGGGGGCGAACAGGTGGTTGTTGTGTGCGGCCCCATCGTCGCCGGGGGATACGACCCGATCGCGGTGCATATCAGCGGTGGGCCCGGCAGCCTGGCGACTGTGACTCTGCCTGCGATAGAGGTGACTGCGATCCGGGTGCCGATGGGGCTCGGCGGCACCCCTCCGCAACCCGTGCCGGAGCCTTCCTCTCCGTGGGTGATCTGGCCGATGCTCGGAGTGGGCGGACTGGCCGTGCTGGCTGTGGTGGTCGTCGGGTGGCGTCGTGGCAAGGCTGCTACCGGGTGACACCTTCTCGTCGGAATCTCTAACTACCCTGAGCAATGGACCGGCGTGGAGAGACCACATGACCGAAGAACTGGCAGCAGTCGACGCCTATCTGCGCGAAATCGATGCGACGGTGACGGAGATAGACGAAGCGGGCATCGTGCTGGACCGCACGGTGTTCTACCCCCGCGGCGGTGGTCAACCAGGGGACACCGGCACCATCTCATGGGAAGGCGGGTCGGTGGCGGTCACCGACACCTTCAAGCGCAGCGGCGTGCTGCTGCACGCCTGTGAGGGCAGCCCGCCTCCGGTGGGCACCGCGGTGCACGCGGCCATCGACTGGGAGCACCGTCACTACCTGATGCGCACCCATACGGCTCTGCATGTGTTGTCGGCGATCGTGTGGCGCGACTTCGGGGCCAAGGTCACCGGGGGCAACATGGAGCCGGGGCGGGCCCGCATGGACTTCGAACTGGAGACCATCTCGATGGAATTCGGCCGGGATGTCGAGGGACGGCTCAACGCCGCACTCTCGGAGAACCATCCGGTCCGGGTGCTGCATATGCCCCGCAGCGAGGCACTCGCCGATCCCGACCTGATCCGCACCAAGGTCAGCCTGATCCCCGAGTTCGTGGACCCGATCCGGGTGATAGACATCGGCACCATCGATCGCCAGGCCGACGGCGGCACGCACGTCGCCAACACCAGCGAGGTGGGGCCGGTCAGGGTCGTCAAGACCGAGAGCAAGGGCAAGAGCAACAAGCGGATGCGGATCGAATTAGGAGCCTGCTGAGTGATGCCGTTGCTCAGATCGGCGGCCAGGCGCGCCAATCGCACGGACGAGGTTCTGCCACTCCTCGCAGTGGAATGGCGGGGCCGAGGACACCGCGAGTGGCGATGATCTGGTCGTCGAGATGAGTGACATGTATTGCTCAGCGGGCTTCTGAACCCGTGATCACATGATCGATGTCATCCTGATCGGGGCGTTCGCCCTCCTGCTGCTGCGGGGGTGGTATCGGGGGTTCGTGCGCGAGGCCATGGACCTGGTCGGCCTGCTGCTCGGGACCGTCTTGGCATTCCGATTTGGCCCGGCCGTGGGGTCGGTCATCGAGGCGATGGCCGGTACCTCGTCCGATGCTTCCCGCCTGGCGGGGGGAATAATCGTGTTCTTCACCATCGGGATCGGGTCGGCGGTCATCACCAGGGTCATCGAGCGCAAGGCCCGATTGCCGGGTCTCAACCTGGTCAACCGGGCCGGTGGGGCGGGCTTGGCAATGGCCTGGGGGGTCTTTCTGGCGACCCTGCTGCTGACACTGGCGGTGGTGCTGCCGATGCCGCCGGCGGTCGCAGACGCCTTGCAGGGCTCGGCTGTTGCCCGGACGCTCACCGACCCCGACGGCGGCGCCCAGCAGGTCTTCAACCGTCTGGCCGGCGATCGGATCGTCGAGGCGCTGATGAACCTGCAGGACGTGGTGGGCGGCCGCCGGGTGATCCTGGAGGGGGCGGAGGTCATCGAGTTCCCGGCGGCAGAGGCATCCGAGTTGCAGGAGAGGCCGACCGATGCCGTTCAGGTCTTCGAATTGCTGAACAGAGCCAGGATCGATGCCGGCCTCGATCCTCTTGCCTGGAGCCCTGCCCTGGCCGACGTAGGGGTGGCCTATGCCACGGAGATGTACCTGGAGGGTTGCTTCTCCCATATCTCGCCCGCCACCGGCACGGTGGGGGACCGGCTCCGGGATGCCGGCATTCCCTACAGGGTGGGTGGCGAGAATCTGGCGCTGGCAGCCAGCGCCGATGAGGTGCACAGCGGCCTCATGGACAGCCCGGGGCACCGCGCCAATATCGAGTCGCCCGATTTCAACCGGGTGGGCATTGGGGTGGTTCGGGGGCCGCTGGGGTTGATGACCGTCCAGGTGTTCACGGGCTGAGCCTGCCGCCTGCGAGTTTGTGGATCCGGTCGGGCACGTCCGCCAGGCCGTGATGGTCCACCAGCACCGCCGGGATGCCGATCCGCCCCAGGTCGGTGGCGAGGTCCGGCCTGCCGGTCACCACGATGGCGTTGCCTGTGGACCTGAGCGCGGCAGCGATACGCCTTATCACCCGCGTAGTGACCATCGGCCCGAATCCGGCAGAGGTCCCGATGCTCTCGAAGTAGGGCGCCAGGTCGAGGCGCTCCAATGCTTCGCGGACCTGGGCGCCGGTCCAGTCGCCGTCGGCGACGGCGGTCAATCGGAAGTGTGGGAAGAGGTCCCCAACCACGCCGAGTGCGCCGGCGGCGGCTTCCGGCGGCCCGGACGAGTTCCGGCCCTCCCACGAGAGGAGGGCCGGGACCAGGTCGATGATGACGAGTTGCACTTACTCCGACGGGGGCGGCGGCGGCGCAGCGCCCTCGGGAGCGGGCGGCGCTTCGGCGGCAGGTGGTGCTGCGAGCTTGGAGCCACCGCGGCCCTTCATCAGGAACCAGCCGATCAACGCCACCAGCACCGCGCCTGCTGCGATGAACACCCAGATGGGGA
>CBDUUY010000196.1:0-4688 GCA_965370535.1 uncultured bacterium | reverse complement strand
GTCGAGATGAATGCCGAGCACGGCGAAGTAGAACATCCGTTTCTCACCGTAGAGCACATGATCGAGCCAGCGATTCGCCAAGTCCTCCTTGTGAGATTGTGAGATTCTGGAGAAGTGCAACTCGCCGGTATACCCAACGGCCAGACGGTCTGCCTCAAGGAGATCGGCCGCATCGCTCAGTCGGCGCGTCGGAATCGCAAGTACGCCCAAGTACAGCCATGACTGGCGGTGTTGGTGAGTGGACGGATCCGGCTTGGACTCGTCAACGTAGATGTGGACGGACTCGGGACCACCCAGGGGCGCCGGGTGAGCCAGAAAGAGCGATCCGCATGATTGGATGGATGACTCGTCTGGGTGCGGCTGCACTTTCTACGAGCACCCCATCGAGTTGCCGCAGTTGAGGCAGCGGTAGCAGGACCCGTTGCGGACCGTCATGTGGCCGCAGGTGTCACACAGGGGGGCGTCACCCATCATCGACCTCAGCGCCTGGTTGACGGATGAGGTCTGGGTGGCTGCGCCTGCCGACTGCCCGGCTCCCGGGATGGGAACCGCCGCCGGCCGCCTGTTGCCGTTGCCTGCGCGGTTGGGATTGCCCCCCTCCGGTTCGGACACGGCCGGGTGGGAGATCGGCGCCGTCGCCGGCATCCCGGCGGCAATCGCCTCGATCTCCCTGATGGGGCCCTCGATCTCGTCCACCGGTTCGGTGGTCGAGGCCATCTCACCCTCCGTCAGTTCCAACTGGATCCCGGCATCCACCGCCAGGCCCTTGGGGGGTTCGGGCAGATCGCCGTCCATGGGGGGCACCTGCACCAGATCACGGCGACCCAGGTACTCGAGGCCGAGCGCCCGGAACACGTAGTCCACGATCGAGTTGGCCATCTTGATGTTCGCGTGGCCCTCCACCAGTCCGCGGGGTTCGAAGGTATGGAACGTGAACGTGTCCACGAACTCCTCGAGGGGCACGCCGTACTGGAGACCCTTCGACACCGCGATGGCGAAGCAGGACAGGATGCCGCGCAGTGTGGCCCCCTCCTTGGCGAGGTCGATGAACAACTCGCCGAGCGTGCCGTCCTCGTATTCGCCGGTGCGGAGGAAGACCTTGTGGCCGCCGATCCTCGCCTCCTGGGTCCAACCGTGGCGGCGGGCGGGCAGCATGAACCGGGGGCGGGTGACATCGTGATAGGCCTGGCTCGGGCTGACCTCGTTTTGGGTGCCGGTGACCAGCCGGGCCTCCTGATCGATGGCATCGTTGAGTTCGGCCGGTTCGTCCTCGTAGTTGTCTCCCTCGCCTGAGGTGGCCGACGACAGCGGTTGGGAGGCCTTGGAGCCGTCCCGGTACAGGGCCATCGCCTTGAGGCCCATATTCCACGACAGCTTGTAGGACTCCTCGATGTCCTCCACCGTGACCTCGTTGGGCATATTGATCGTCTTGGAGATCGCCCCGGAGATGAACGGCTGGGCTGCGGCCATCGCCCGGATGTGCCCGGTGTAGTGGATGAAGCGCTGCCCGTGCTTGCCGTTGCGGTTGGCGCAATCGAACACCGCCAGGTGGTCGTCGCTGAGATGCGGAGCACCCTCGATGGTCTGGTACCCGCAGATGACGTCGTCGGCCTCTGCTATCTGGCCGGCCTTGAAACCGAGGGCGGCCAGCAGGTCGAAATCGAGCGCGGTGTAGACGTCGGGGGTGAACCCCAACCGCTGCATGGTCTCCTCGCCGAGCACGAACATGTTGAAGGCGTGGCGGAGCTCGAACACGCCGGGCAGGACCGCCTCGATCCGATCGATATCGGAATCGGTGAGGCCACTCTCCATCAAGGACTCACGGTTGATGTGCGGAGAACCTGCCAGAGTGTTGGTGCCGACCACATAACGAACGATGTCGCGCCGCTGACCCTGGTCGTACCCGAGCACGGTCAATGCCGGGTCGATCGACTGGTTGGCGATCTTGAAGTAGCCGCCGCCGGCCAGTTTCTTGAACTTGACCAGCGCATAGTCGGGTTCGACCCCGGTGGTGTCGCAATCCATGAGCAGGCCGATGGTGCCGGTGGGCGCCAGGACGGTGGCCTGGGCGTTGCGATACCCGTGCTGCTCGCCCAACTCGACGGCGGCGTCCCACGACTTGCAGGCGGCATCGAGGAGGGCGGGCGGGCAGTGCTCCGTCTCGAGACCCATGACGGCCGAAGAGATGCCCTCGTAGGCGCTCGGGTCGGCGTCGTATGCGGCCCTGCGGTGGTTGCGCATCACCCGCAGCATCGCCTCGCGGTTCTCCTCGAAGCGGGGGAACGAACCGAGGGCAGCGGCCATCTCGGCGGAGGCGGCATAAGCGTCGGCGGTGAGCACCGCGGTGAGCGCTCCGGTGATGGCCCTGCCGTCGTCGGAGTCGTAGGGGATGCCGCTGCGCATCAGCAGCGAGCCCAGGTTGGCGTAGCCGAGGCCGAGGGTCCGGTAGTCGTAGGAGCGCTGGGCGATCTCCTTGGATGGGAAGTGCGCCATGGTCACCGAGATCTCGAGCACGATGGCCCACAGACGGATGGCGTGCTTGTAGGCCTCGATGTCGAAGTTGCCCGTGTCGTCGTCGTAGAAGGCCACCAGGTTGAGGCTGGCCAGGTTGCAGGCCGTGTTGTCGAGGAACATGTACTCGGAGCAGGGGTTCGATGCCCGGATCGGGCCCCCGCCGGGGCAGGTGTGCCAATCGTTGATGGTGGTGTCGAACTGCACCCCAGGGTCGGCGCACTCCCAGGCGGCATCGGCGATGTTGCGCCACAGGTCGCGGGCACGAACGGTGCTCATGACCTCGCCGGTGGTGCGGGCCGTCAACTCCCAGTCGCCGTCGTCCAGAACGGCCTGGATGAACTCGTCGGTGACCCGCACGGTGTTGTTGGCGTTCTGGCCGGAGACGGTCTGGTAGGCCTCGCCGTTGAAATCGCTGGTGTAGCCGGCCTCGATGAGGACGCGGACCTTGCGTTCCTCTTCCTTCTTCCAGGCAATGAATTCGTCGATGTCGGGATGGTCGATGTCGAGGATGACCATCTTGGCGGCCCGTCGTGTGGTGCCACCCGACTTGATGGCGCCTGCGGCCCTGTCGCCGATCTTGAGGAAGGACATGACGCCCGAGGAGCGACCCCCGCCGGAGAGGCGTTCGTTGCCGGCGCGCAGGCGGGAGAAGTTGGTGCCGGTGCCTGCCCCGTACTTGAACAGGCGGGCCTCTTTGACCCAGAGATCCATGATCCCGCCCTCGTTGACGAGGTCGTCTTCGATCGACTGGATGAAGCAAGCGTGGGGGGCGGGGCGGCTGTAGGTGTCGGGGGAGGAGGTGAGGCGGCCGGTATCGGGGTCCACATACCAGAAGCCCTGCGGGGTGCCGGCAATGCCGTAGGCGTGATGGAGGCCGGTGTTGAACCACTGCGGGCTGTTGGGGGCCGCCATCTGGTTGACGAGCATGTAGGTGAGTTCGTCCTGGAATGCATCGGCGTCGGTTTCGGAGGCGAAGTAGCCGTAGCGCTCTCCCCACCAGCGCCATGTGGAGGTGAGGCGTCCGATGACCTGGCGGGCGGAGCGCTCTGCACCGAGGACCGGCCTGCCGTCGTCGTCGAGGATTCTGTCGCCCTGCCCATCCACTTGCGGGATGCCCGCTTTGCGGAAGTACTTGGAGACCATGATGTCGGCGGCCACCTG
Source organism: uncultured bacterium (assembly GCA_965370535.1). GTDB lineage: Bacteria > Actinomycetota > Acidimicrobiia > Spongiisociales > UBA11373 > JAHJML01. The sequence goes on along the minus strand of CBDUUY010000196.1, from coordinate 1,013 downwards.
AGACCAGACGCGGGGAATCTCGGCGTCCTGCATCTCGAAGACGACCGAGCCATCGGGGTTGGTGATCCTGGAGTCCCGGGTGCCCCATTCGACCGAGTCGAGCGGGTCGTCGCCCGCCTTGGTGAACTGGCGTGTGATACGCAGTCCGCTCGCCGAAACCATGTGTCGCTTCCTCCCGTCCCGAGGGCGGAATGCCCTCACAACCCTTGCCTTCCCCAGAACCCGGCCCCACGGCCCGAGTTGTCCACACCCACAAGATGTTGTGGTGTAGCGGGGGACGCTCCACAAAATCTTGGGACCCACCAGTGTAATTACAGCGGTGTAGTCCCGTCAAGAGTGTGCCCCGAATTGTTTTCGGAGCGACACGCCGGTGTTGATTCCGTTGTACCGCCGGAGTCGGTCATAGGTCAAACCCAGCGGCTCAGAGGATTTCGCGACTCGCAGGAAAGATGTCGCGAGGTCGGGATGGCGGTGGCCCGGCCGGCAAGAAATAGGGGTCGAGACGCGGCCGAGCCCCGGCAGAAACCGGGGCCCGTTACCCGAGAGGAGATGAGCTACTCGCCGGAGTCGGTCTCGTTGCAGGTCTGGATGATGACGAAGAACTCCGGTGGCGGCGGCTCGGAGCCATCTGTGAAGGCGTTCTCTCCCAACCGAAGGAACTCGTCTGTGCTGAAAGCCTTCTCCAACCCGTCGAGGGTGCACTCGCAGAACTCGATGCCCTCAGCGGGCACACAGTTGGCCATGAACTCTTCGCGGATCTCGTCGGAGAACCCTCCGCCGCAAGCGGCGAGCACCAGGCTCAGTGCCAGTACCAGCGCCGGCAAGCGCAGCATCTTCGACATCCCACTCCTCTGATCGGGTCGTTCGTGAAGGGTAGATGCAGTGGGCGAGACGCCGGTGGTATGCGATGCCCCGCACCCCGGCGGCTGCGACCTGGTGCACGGCCTCCCCGCGCTATTCGAGCGCTGCCACGATGGCCGACGCAAGGATGTCGTATCCGATCGCCTTCGGGT
>CBDUUY010000195.1:0-4727 GCA_965370535.1 uncultured bacterium | reverse complement strand
GGAACGCAGACCGGGCCGCCTGGATCCGATCGAACCCCTGGGCCACCGCCGCCGTCATGGTCATGCCGGAGCGGGAGAGGCCCGGGAGCAGCGCCAGGGCCTGTGCCATGCCCTCCACCCATGCGTCTCCGCTGCGCCCGTCTTCGAGACGACGGATGCCGTCGGGCACCAGCAGGCCAAAGGAGAGGATCACCCCTGTGACGATCAGCAGCATGGCGGCGATCCACGGTTCCGAGAAGATGATCTCGATCTTGCGGTCGAATGTGATGCCGATGATCGCCGCCGGGATCGTGCCCAGGATCAACAGCCAGATGATGCGACGCGCCTCGGGGTCGGTGCGGAACCTCAGCAAGCGGATCAGGTCTTTGCGGTAGAACCAGATCACCGCCGCCAGGGTCCCCAGGTGCAGCACCGCCGAGGTGGCCAGGTCGGGTTCCTCCATGTTCAGCAGGGCCGGCACCAGGACCAGGTGCCCGCTGGAGGAGATCGGGAGGAATTCGGTGAGGCCCTGGATGAGGCCCCAGAACGCAGCGGTGAGCATCGGCCGCAACTCTACCCCTCGCCGGGCAGTGCCCCGGCCGGGAGCGTTGGTGATGTTGAGGGCGAGGCAGAGGCGTCACCGGCAAGGACGCAGGACGAAGCCGCACTTCACCGTGCGTCGAGGACGAGGACACAGCCGGAGGCGTCACTGGACGCCGTCAACGCGGCAAACGTTTCTGGTCGGGGCACTATCCGCCGCCCGGCCGCACCGCCGTCACCAGTACCCCCTGGGCCGACGCTGCAGCGACCAGGGCGGCCGTCTCTGCGGGCACCGCCACGGATGCCGGCCTGAAATCGAGAGAGTACGGGTCGCCCCTCTGGGCGGTCACGACGATGCCGGAGACTGTGGTGGGCGGATCAGTGACCACCAGCAGCACCTCGTCACCGGGTCCGGCGTTGGCCCCCACCGCAACCGGGACCGCCCACCATCCCTCAGGTACCGCGACCGGACCGCGAAGGACGGCGTCGATGAGGGGGTCCCCCGCCCGCAGATCGACTGCCGCCACCGGCCTGGACAGATCGGGGGCCGGGACCATGCCGGCCGGCACCTCACGCCATTCGACATCGGCCTCGGTGACGGCATCGCCGGCCGCCACATCGGAGGCCAGGTAGGGGTGCAGATGGGTGGGCTCTCCACGCAGGTCCCAGGCGGCGGCACCCACCACCAGGAGCGCGGCGGCGGCCCAGCGGAGGTACGGGGGGCGCTGCAACCAGTACACCGGGGCACCGTATCCCGATGATCCTGCCGGGGGAAGGGGTCAGTCGATCAGGCGCTGCAGGTAGTCGGGGAACTCCACGCCGCCCGGCAGGTCGGGGGCCGGGATCGGGCCGCCGGGACGGAGAGTGTATGGGATCACACCCGCCCAGATGGGGAGGCCGATGTCCTCATCAGCGTCGGCGGGCGGTCCGGAGCGGACCTTGGCTGAGGCGGCATCGATCGGCACCGCCACCATCAGTGTGCCCTTGAACTCCTTCTCGGTGGGCCGGCGTGCGTCGTCCCACCGTCCGGGAAGGATCTTCTCGGTGAACACCCGCATCGCCTCCAACTTCTCCTCGGGGTCGTCGATCACCCGGCCGCTGCCGAACAACACCAACGAGCGGAAGTTCATCGAATGGTGGAACACCGAACGGGCCAGCACCAGGCCGTCCAGCAGGGTGGCGGCAATCGAGACCTCAGCCCCGGCCTTCAAGGCTTGCATCATGCGACTCGCCGGTGAGCCGTGCAGCACCAGATCGTTGCCCACTCGCACATGGATGGTGGGGATCACCACCGGGTGCCCTTCGGCGATGAACCCGAGGTGGCAGATGAGGGCCTCGTCGAGGATGGCGTCGATGGTCTCGCGGTCGTAGCGGGCGCGGTCCGGGTGCCGGCGCACCTCTGTTGACGGGGGGTGGGATACCGGGTCGCTCATGAGACGGGATGGTAGGTATCTAGACTCGGCATCGTGGACCCCTGGGCTGTCGCGGCCATCATGGCCGGTTACCTCATCGGCAGCGCCGATTTCGGCGTCATCGTGCCGCGACTGCTCGGCGTGGACATCTACGACGTCGGCAGCGGCAATCCCGGTACCACCAACGTCCTCCGCAGTATGGGCAAGGTGGCCGCTGCGGTGGTCCTGCTGGGCGACATGGCCAAGGGTCTGGCAGCCGCCGCCCTCGGTGATGCGATTGGGTCCGATGCCCTCGGCTTCGCCGCCGGGATGGCCGCCGTCGCTGGTCACTGCTTCCCGGTCTGGCATCGCTTCAAGGGAGGCAAGGGGGTGGCCACTACCGGGGGGATGGCCCTGTGGATGGAACCCGTCCTGGGAGGGGTGCTGGTGCTGGGGTGGGCGCTGTTGACGATTGCCGCCAGACGAGCGTCGATCGCCTCACTGGTCCTGGCCGTTGCTCTGGTGCCGAGCCTGGCGATAGTGGGTCAGAGCGGCTGGTCTCTGGTGTGGGCCGGCGGGGCCTCCCTGTTGATCCTCTACCGTCACAGCGGCAACATCAACAGACTGATCTCGGGGTCGGAGCACACCATCGAGGAGCCCTCATGAACGTCGATGTGGCAGTGATCCCGGCCGCAGGCCGGGGAAGCCGCATGAGTCCCGCTACCCGTGTGGTACCCAAGGCACTGCTGCCTCTGGTGGATCGACCCGCCCTCCAATGGGTGTTGGAGGAGGCGGTGGCGGCCGGAGCGCGTGAGTTGCTGGTGGTGGTCAGTCCCGGCGTCGATGACCTCATCACCAGCCACTTCGAGGGTATGGGTGGGCTGGATCGCATCACCGGGTTGAAGGGCATCGAGATCACCTGGATCGTCCAGGAAGAGACGCTCGGACTGGGTGACGCCGTATTGCAGGCTCGCGAGGCAGTGGATGGCCGCCCCTTCTTCTGCCTGCTGGGCGACAACATCATGCCGCCCACGGCGCCCTGTCTGGAGGCCCTGGCCGATGCATCCGACGGCCGTTCGGTGATGGCCCTTCGCAAGATGACACCGATCGAGACCAGTTCCTACGGCGTTGCCGAACTGGGTGACTGGCTGGGGGAGTCGGTCGTCGAGATCACCGGTGCCGCCGAGAAGCCGGGCCCAGATGCCGCCCCGTCCGACCTCGGGTTCCTGGGCCGGTATCTGTTCACCGAGGAGATCTTCGAACTGCTCGCCGGGTTGGAGCCCGGCTACGGGGGCGAGATCCAGTTGACCGACGCCATCGAGGCTCTGGCCCATCGTGGGCGCTGCCTGGGGGCGGTGGCGGGCTCTGCGCCGCTGGATGTGGGCAACCCCGCGTCGTACCTGGAGGCGACCACCGTCCTGGGCCTGACGCACCCCGATACCAGGGATCGGTATCGCTCCTTCCTCGAATCGTTGTTCGGCGGGGCATGAAGCCGCTCCCCGAAGCCCAGCGTGAGGTCCTGGCGGCGATGACTCCGCTGCCTCCGGTCCGTGTGCCGCTGGGGGAGGCGCTCGGCCTGGTGCTGGCCGAACCGGTCGATGCCCCTCACGACATTCCGCCGTTTGCCAACTCGGCGATGGACGGGTTTGCCGTCAGGGCGGCGGACACCGTTGGGGCCCCGGTCACTCTGGAAATCCTCGAGGACGTGCCCGCCGGGTCCACCCCGACTCTCCGCGTCGGACCCGGCCAGGCCACCCGCATCATGACCGGGGCACCGATGCCCGGAGGTGCCGACGCCGTTGTGATGGTGGAAAAGACGTCGTCTGCGGGCGATCGCGTGCAGATAGGTGAACCGGTGGCCGGTGGCGATTCGGTGAGGGCCGCCGGTGGGGATCTGCAGGCCGGCGAAAGGGTCTTCGAGACCGGGGAGCGTCTGGGTCCGGCACTTCTCGGGTTGCTGGCGAGCATCGGAGTCACCGCCCCCTTGGTGCGGCGCAGGCCCCGGGTGGCGATCCTGTCCACCGGCGACGAGGTGCTGCCCGCCGAGACCGCGGTGCTGCCTCCCGGTGCGATCCGGGATGCCAACCGGCCGATGCTGGCGGCGCGGGTCATTGAGATGGGAGCCGAGGTCCTGGACCTGGGTATCGTGCCCGACGATGCGGTCAGGCTGCGGTCGGCCCTGGAGGAGGCGGCCGGGTCGGCCGACGCGATACTCACCAGTGGCGGGGTCTCGATGGGCGACTACGACCTCGTCAAGCAGGTTCTGACGGAGATGGGATCGGTGGATTTCTGGAGGGTGGCGATGCAACCGGCCAAGCCGTTCGCATTCGGGTCGGTGGGGGGCACTCCGCTGTTCGGTTTGCCCGGCAACCCGGTTTCGGTCACCGTGTCCTTCGAGCAGTTCGCCCGGCCGGCCATTTTGCATCGAATGGGGTCGCGCTGCCTCTTCCGGCCCAGGGTGCGCGGCACGATGACCGAGGCCGTGGACACCGATCCGGAGAAAGCGGTGTTCCTGCGGGTGGCCGTCCGCCGGCGAGGAGGCGAGTGGTTGGCGGCGCCCAGTGGGGGGCAGTCGTCGAACGTGTTGTCGGCTCTGGCCAGGGCGGATGCCTTTGCGGTGGTCCCCGTCGGAACGGGTGGCCTGGCGGCGGGGGAGAATGTGGAGTTGGAGATGTTCCATTGGCCTGAGAAGCGGACCGCCGAGGAGGTGCTGGGATGGACGGCCTGACCCATCTGGACGACGAAGGCCGGGCACGGATGATCGATGTAGGCGGCAAGCAGGCCACCGACAGGGAAGCCACCGCCGAGGCCCTGATC
>CBDUUY010000194.1:0-4734 GCA_965370535.1 uncultured bacterium | reverse complement strand
CGCCGAACAAGGCAGCCCAGCATGCAGGGCCATCAGCCAGTCACACCGTTGATAGGACACCCGACCTAGCCGGCCGCGGGATCCAGCACATCCTTGGAAGCATCGACCGCCTCGAAGACACCGTTCAGAGTTGGAGCACTCACCGGCGCCCACAGCGATCTGACCGCGGATTCAAAGCTGACGTTGAGGAATTCCTCGAATTCGCCATCGGGCCGGAATGCCGGGGAGAACGCGTATCCGCCGTCCGGCGCGGCCGGGATCACGTTGAAATGGCGTGCCGAGACTTCCCGGACCTCGGCATCAATGACCGCGCGCATTGCTGAACCCTCGAGGATCGTACGGACAGCGTCCACCCCCAGCAGCGCCCCTATGTCGCCGTAGTGGCGAGCGAATCGGGTGGGTTCCTTCTCCCTCCACTTGCCGGAGGCGACATCGGTGTGGAGCAGCGTCACTTTCTCCCAAAGGGTGCGGGCCGGGTGCACAACGGCCACATCGAACCTGGCAAGATCGGCATATGCCTCAGGATCGAACGCCTCAGGCGATGCGTCGGCGAGCATTGGCCGGATCGCGTATGTAATGGCGCCAGGGGTTGTGGTGCCTCGTGTACCCATCTCGAGGATCACTTCGGGCCGATAGAGGTTCTCCAGTCGGGACCCATAGACAAACTTCACCGCGCGAGAGACGTTGCGGGTTCCACTCAGCCGCTCGGCCGCCAGCCCTGTTGTTCCAGCCACGTCGTCGGCCATCGTCTTCATGAGACGGTCAAATGACATGCCCTCAGGTCTTCCGGTAATCAGGATGTCGATGTCCTCGCTGAATCGGTCAACACAGCGAATTGCCTTTGTCAGACTCGTCCCGCCCTTGAACACGAAGAAGTCGACGTGCCTTGCGGCGAGCACACGAAGCGCCTCGGTCACCCAGTAGTCCTTGATGAGAGTCTCGGCATCAACGTCGCCAATTAGCGCGGCAGCTGCCTCGGCGCTGTCGTCTAGCGACGCTTTGTCCCTATAAAGCCTCATGCGGCGAACACAGCGAGTGCGTTGTCGGCCGTGGCCTTGGAGGATGCGGGCGGTACGAGATCAGCGAGATCTGGATGGCCGGCGGACTCGAGCAGAGCCCCAAGCCGAACGCGGACGCGCGCCGGCTCATGAATCACCCCCAACGCCACACGGTGAGCGTCTAACTCGCCCCTCCGGATCATCTCGACCAGGCGAGTCTTGGCGACATCTCGGTCGAGCTCCACAACTCGCTCCCACGCATCGAGGACCTCCAAGAGAGCAACTTCGTGTTCGCCAAGATCAGCAGAGCGGCGCGCCGTAGCGCGTTTCGCGTTGTGGCGAACAAGCCGAATGCGATCAATGTCCGGAACGTCGGCAGGAACCGCGTAGAAGGACACGCGAGGAACCTGGGTTGTCAGACCGAGCACATTCGCCGCCGAAATCCCTGCCGGTCCAGTTGGATAGGGACCAGCGTATGCCTTGGCAATCTCTCTCGGATTCGGCGGAGCCATCCCGAACGCAGTCAGAGGCCCCTTCCAATAGAGCCCGTTGCGCACGCGAAGCAGCTCTCCACGCTCCACATGCCGACTGAGTGCTTTCTCGATAGCCGTGCGCGACCCGGCGAAATCCTCGCGCCGGAAGAAACGACGACGAGAGCGATGCACCCATTCGGCAACATCAGCCTCACCAGTTTGCGGGTCTTCCACTGCAGGCATCATTCACTCCACGAGTCATCCCGGACGGTCTCAGCATACAACAGCCATCGACCAACTTGTCAGAAACTTGAGTCGTTTTTCTGACATACTTGGAGCCGATCGACCCATTGCCCCGTTGAGATTCAACGCGCGCCACTCTCACTGCCGGTGGGGCCGTTGACTTGCTGCTGTAGCAAACAATGCCGTCGTAGCAACCCACGTTCTGCTTCTGGCGGGCATAGCCCATGTTGCCCGGGCCGGGTATCGCCCAACTCCCGTGAGCTCAGCGGCATCGCTCCGGTTCGTTGGAGCCGGGAAAGCTATGTTCGTCATACTTGAGACCCGTCCGAGAGGGTCGTCATCTCGCTGCGCTGTCCGACCGGGTTCTGCCACAAGAAAAACCTTCCCGTCCACCGATCCACCATCATGGGGGTTGTGAGCCTCTCCGAACTCCGATCACGGGCCGGCCGGTTGCCGCGCAATGAGCGCAGCCGGTTCCAACGACGCCTCACCGGGGCCTCCAAGGTGAAAGACCCGAGGAAGAGAGATCAGGCCCTGGCTGCGGTAGCCGCCGACATCGACACCGCCGAACGAAGCTACGAGACCCGCCGGGCCGCCCTCCCGCAGACCCTCTCCTACCCCAAGGACCTGCCGATCACCGGGCAGCGGCAGGAACTGCTCGACGCCATCCGCCTCAATCAGGTGGTGATCGTCGCCGGGGAGACCGGGTCCGGCAAGAGCACCCAACTGCCCAAGATGTGCCTGGAACTGGGGCGGGGCGTAGACGGGTGGATAGGCCACACCCAGCCGCGGCGTATCGCCGCCCGATCCATCGCCGAACGGGTGGCCGAGGAGACCGGATCCGCCATCGGCGGCCTGATCGGATACAAGGTCCGCTTCTCCGACCACGTCGGAGACGGCACCCTGGTCAAGGTGATGACCGACGGCATCCTGCTGGCCGAGATCCACCACGACCGCCGCCTGACCCGGTACGACACGATCATCCTCGACGAGGCCCACGAGCGGAGCCTGAACATCGACTTCCTGCTCGGGTACCTGAAGGGCCTGCTGCCCCGGCGGCCCGACCTGGGACTCATCGTCACGTCGGCCACCATCGACACGGCCAGGTTTGCGGCGTACTTCGACGACGCACCGGTCGTCGAGGTGTCCGGCCGGGCCCACCCGGTCGAGATCCGCTACCGGCCGATCGATGACCCCGACCGCTCCGAATCGCGGGATCAGGCGCAGGCGATCTGCGACGCCGTCTCCGAACTCGGAGGCGAGGGCCGAGGCGACATCCTGGTGTTCTGCTCGGGTGAACGGGAGATCCGGGACACCATCGATGCGGTAGGCAAACTCCGATTCCCCCACACAGAGACCATCCCCCTCTACGGCCGCCTCTCATCCGCCGAGCAGCACAGGGTGTTCCGATCCCACACCGGGCGCCGCATCGTTGTGGCCACCAACGTCGCCGAGACCTCGCTGACGGTGCCGGGCGTCCGGTATGTGATCGATGCCGGCACCGCCCGCATCTCCCGCTACAGCAGGCGCACCAAGGTGCAGCGCCTGCCCATCGAACCCGTTTCCAGGGCATCCGCCGATCAGCGGTCCGGCCGCTGTGGACGCCTGGGGCCCGGCATCTGCATCCGCCTGTACGGCGAAGACGACTACCTGCATCGCCCTGAGTTCACCGACCCCGAGGTGCTCCGCACCAACCTGGCCTCGGTCATCCTGCAGATGGCCGCTCTCGACCTGGGCGATGTCGAGGCGTTCCCGTTCCTCGACCCTCCCGACTACAGGGCGATTCGCGACGGGGTGGCCCTGCTCCACGAACTGGGGGCGATCGACCCCGAGCACCAGGGCACCCGCCGATGGCTCACCGACACCGGGCGCCGCCTGGCCCGGCTTCCCCTCGATCCACGGATCGGGCGCATGGTGCTGGCCGCCGATGCCAACGGGTGCCTGAGCGAGATCCTGGTGATCGCAGCCGCTCTCACCATTCGCGATCCCAGGGAGCGGCCGGTCGAACACGAGGCTCACGCCGACCAACTCCACGCCCGGTACCGCGACGAGTCGTCGGACCTCCTTTCCTGGCTGCACCTGTGGGAGTACATCAGGGGCGAGCGCCGGGAGCGCACCTCAGGCCGGTTCCGCAGGATGTGCCGGGACGAGTACCTCAACTACCGCCGGTTGAGGGAATGGCAGGACCTGCACGGCCAACTGCGGGATATCGCAGGGGAGATGGGACTCTCCCTCAACCGCAAACCCGCCGACCCCGAGCAGATCCACCGCAGCCTGCTCACCGGCCTCCTCTCCCATGTCGGCCGCAAGGATCCCGACGGCTACGAGTACCGGGGCGCCCGGGGAGCCCGGTTCTCGATTGCCCCCGGATCGACCCTGTTCAAACGGGCTCCCGAGTGGGTGATGGCCGCAGATCTGGTGGAGACCAGTCGATTGTGGGCCAGGGGCATCGCCCAGGTGCCGGTCCCCTGGATCGAGGAGATCGGCGCCCACTTGATCATCCGCACCCACAGCGACCCGCGCTGGGATGCCGAAAGAGGTTCGGCGGTGGCCACCGAGACGGCCACCCTGTACGGCATCCCCCTGGTTGCCGACCGCACCGTGCAGTACGGGCCGATCGACGCCGAAGCCGCCAGGGAGTTGTTCATCCGCCACGCCCTGGTGGCCGGCGAGTGGGAGACCCACCATGCCTTCGCCGAGCACAACATGGAGGCCATCGACGAAGTGCTCGAGATGGAGACCAGGGAGCGCCGCACCGACCTGTTCGCCGACGACGATGACCTGGTGGCCTTCTTCGATCGCCGCATCCCCACCGACATCACCTCGGTGAGAGCTTTCGACCGCTGGTGGAACGAGACCCGGTCCGCCGACCCCCACCTCCTCGATCTCACCCGCGAGGACCTCATAGACACCAGGGCCGTCTCCCCCGACCCCGACGCCTTCCCAGGGGTGTGGCGCCACGGCGACCTCGCCTTCACCCTCGACTACGAATTCGACCCCTCGAGTCCCACCGACGGCGT
>CBDUUY010000193.1:0-4744 GCA_965370535.1 uncultured bacterium | reverse complement strand
GGGGCAATGGGGCTGTTGGAACCGGCAGCCAGCTCATCGATCAGGTCGTCGGCCAGATCGGCAGACCTCTCCTCGGCCGACTGAGGTCTGTCGCCCATGCCCTCGGGGCGCGGGGGTCGGGGGTCGGGGGGATCAACGGTCACAGCGGGACGTTACCGCAGGTACGAACGTGCGCCGGAATCAGTCGCGCTTCTCTTTGATGCGGGTGCCCTTGCCGACCCGGTCACGGAGGTAGTAGAGCTTGGCGCGGCGAACCTTGCCCCGCCGGGTCACCTCGATCGAATGGATGATGGGGGCGTGCAGCGGGAAGATCCGCTCCACGCCGGTCCCGAAGCTCACCTTGCGGACGGTGAACGTCTCACTGAGGCCCCCACCGTCGCGACTGATGACGACACCCTCGAACAACTGGATGCGCTCGCGGCCGCCCTCGGCCACACGGACGTTGACCTTGATGTTGTCACCAGGCCGGAAATCCGGCAGGTCATCGCGCAGGTAAGCGGCCTCGATCTGGTCAAGCGTGTCCATCGGAGTTCCTCCAGAAAACGCCGGGCACGGCAGCACCCGGCGGCGGGGATTCTAACCCTCGTCGTCGTCGTGTGCGAAACCGTCGTCCAGCAGATCAGGACGGCGCTCCCTGGTTCGCAGCATTCGCATCTCCTTCCTCCACTCATCCACCCGACCGTGATCGCCCGACAAGAGCACCTCGGGAACAGTCCAGCCGCGGAACTCTGCCGGCCGGGTGTAGTGGGCTTCTTCCAACAGGCCGTGACGGAAACTCTCCGACTCCACCGAGTCGGGGTTGCCGACCACACCCGGCACGAGTCGAGCCACTCCCTCCACTATCGCCAGGGCACCGGCCTCCCCGCCGGCCAGAACGAAGTCGCCGAGGCTGGCCTCTTCCTCGATGAGATGTTCTGCCACCCGTTCGTCCACCCCCTCGTAGCGGCCGCACACGAGAGTGAGGTGGCCGAGTCCGGCCCACCGATCCAGGGTCTTCTGGGTCAAAGGCGCCCCGGCGGGGGTGAGCAGCACCCTGTGGGTGCCCTCCAGAGGATCCAGAGCCGCAGCCAACGGTTCGATCATCATCACCATTCCGGGCCCTCCCCCGAACGGTGCATCATCCAACTGCCGATGATTCCCGAGACCGTGGCTGCGCAGATCGGCGACATCCACCTCGATGACGCCCGCCTCGATGGCACGGCCCACGACCCCCACGCCGAGAGGTGACGAGAAGAACTCCGGGAACATGGTGACGATCGTGATGCGCATGTGGCCTCCTAGCTCCTGTCCTGATTCTGCCCGCTCTGCAGCGCCACGACGACCCGCGGCCACTCTCGCCACCCAGCGTGACCACAGGAGATGTGCTCTGGCTGGTGCTCTGCATAGGTACCGTTGGGCCATGAAACGGGGAGGGAACCGGCGCAGTGTGCTGCGCCTCGCGCTGTTGGTAACGGCCGTCACGACCCTGGGGGGCGGGGCCCCGGTCATGGCCGGCGTCGAGGGGCCTTGTACCGCATTCATCAACGGGGTCGAGGCGGGGCGCATCGACACCCTCGATTCACCACTCGAGTTGCAGGCCACCGATGTGATCACGTTCCACGGCACCGATGAGACCGGCACCCAATCGGTCAAGGTCGAAGTGATCCTGGCCACCGTCAGCGTGCGCAGTGGCAGCACCACCTACGGCCCCCTCCAGCAGGAGTTCTCCGCTTCTCTAGACCTCGACGAGGTGTCCCCCTACGGGGTCGGGTTGTTCAGGGTCAGAGGCACCACAGACAACTGCACCGCCGAGGCCTGGGTCCGCGTCTCGGGCCGGTTCCCGTTCACCACCCTGATAGGCCTCACCGCAGGCGCTCTGGCGCTCGCAGGCCTCGCCGCCCAGTTGATGGCAATCGCATCCCGGCGCCGCTGGTCACCGTGGGTGGCGGCAATCGCCGGACTCGTCACCGGTGCCGGTGCGGCCGGAGTGGCACAGCAGTTCGGGACACTGCAACTGTCGATCCCGAGCATCGCCATCATCGCAAGTGGCGCCGCACTGCTCGGTGCCCTGATCGCCGCGTTGCTGATCCCCCGCGATGGGCCGGGTTGGATCGAGAGACGCCGTACGGCGGCTGCCCAGAAGCGGGCCATCCACTACCAGGCCCGTCTGGAGGCCGCCCGACTGGACGCCCGGCGACGGGAGGCCGAGATCGCCGCCCTGCGAGCAGCCCAGGAGACAGCGGCCGCCCAGGCCGGCACAACGGTGGAGGAGCCGGCGGCCTCAGATGGCACGGGCACGTCCGGCGCAGCCGAAGCCTCGGAGCCCTCAGCCATCGAAGGGCCCTACTGGTGTTACGTCATGGCGCCGGTGGACGTGTTCGACCTCGCAGACCACGACCGTGTCGTCGGCTTGCTGCAGCCCGGCAAGTGGTACCTGGCCAAACGTCAGGTGGGCGGATGGGTTCAGGTGGCCCTCGGCGACGGCCACGAAGGCTGGACGGCCCGATCTGCCGTCCACAAGCACGGCTGACCGTTCCGCCCAAGCAGGGCCGCAGAGGAGCAATCCGCAGCCGGCCCGGTCATCCCTCCCTGGTAGCCGCAGTCCGGCCGTACAGGGTGGTGCGCTGCACCGGAACACGCCCGGCGGCCAGCACCATTGCCTCGAGGTCTTCGGCGCCCACCATCCGGCCGTGAGAGGCGCCCGCCGACCTGGAGATGTTCTCGTCCATCAGAGTCCCCCCAAGGTCGTTGCACCCGCTGTCGAGCAGTGCCGCCGCACCCCCCATGCCCAATTTCACCCAAGATGCCTGGATATTGGGGATGAGACCGTCGAAGGCGATCCGCGCCACCGCATGCATCAGCACCACCTCGTCCCAGGTGGGGCCGGGCCGCGCCCTGCCGCTCAGATAGATGGGCGCTCCCATGTGCACGAAGGGCAGAGGGACGAACTCGGTGAACCCTCCCGTCTGCCTCTGGATCCGGCGGATGACCTCGATGTGCTCGGCCCACGACCCGGGCCCATCGATGTGGCCGAACATGATCGTGGCGGTGGACCGCAACCCGAGACGGTGCGCCTCGATCATGACGTAGGCCCACTCGGCCGAGGTGATCTTGTCCGGGCACAAGTGGAGACGCACCGCATCGTCGAGGATCTCGGCGGCGGTCCCCGGCAGCGTTCCCAACCCGGCTGCCTGGAGACGGCGCAAGAAGTCGGTCACAGAGACACCGAGAGTCCCGGCCCCCTGCCACACCTCCAGGGGTGTGAAGCCGTGGATGTGCATGTCGGGAACCACCTTCTTGACCGCCTCGACGACCGACAGGTAGAAGTCGCCGGTGAACCCGGGGTGGATGCCCCCCTGCAGGCACACCTCGGTGGCACCCGACTCCCAGGCCTCCCCGGCCCTGGCAGCGACCTCGTGGATCTCCAGTAGGTAGGGGTCACCGCGCAGATTGAGAGACCGGGGCCCCTTGGAGAACGCACAGAAGCCGCAGCGGAAGTAACACTGATTGGTGTAGTTGATGTTGCGGTTGACCACATAGGTCACCGTGTCGCCGTTGGCTCTTCTCCGCAGCACATCGGCGACGTGAGCCACGGCCTCGACCTCCGTGCCCCTGGACTCGAAGAGGCGCCGGACTTCGGCCATCGTCGGCGGGGTCCCCTCCAACGATCGCAGGAGCACGCCGGCGATATCGCCGGGTAGCAGCGCGAGGCCGGGTTCGGGGGCGGACTCCACCCATGCCGGATCGGCCCACTCGATAGACAGGCGGCCCGGCGGCCTGGGAATCGGCAGGTCCTTGCCGGGAGCCCATTCCGTCCTGGACCGGACCACACCCGACCCGTCGATCTGATTCAGGTAGGCGGCAAACAACGGGGCATCGAGCACACGCCGCGCCTCGTCGATCCCGACGGCGGAAGGGATTGCGGTGCGCTCCACCAGACGACCGCCCAGGGCATCCCGCAACTGACCCAGGCGCTCTGTGTCCCAGTCTCTCAGCAGCAGGTCGCCCGCCCCCGCCGCGACGGCGGCCACCGCCTCGTCCACATCATCCACGAATACCGACACGACGGCATCGACGCCGGGCAGTCCGGCGATGGCCGCCGCCCGGGCCACCCGGCTGCGGCCGGTGCGGAGATACACAGCGCCGGTCCGCACCAGAGCGTCCAGCACCACCTCGACGGGCCCCTCGTCCACCAACGTGATCCTCCAGGCGGCTGCCCCATCGGCCGCCAATGCCTTGGCTGCGGCGGGTTCCGCCACCCAGGCGGCCACCCCGGCCCCGGCGGGCCCGAGACCCACCGGCAGCAGGCCTCCCGCCGCGGACGCGGTGACGTCCTCAGGTGAAGGGTCGGCGATCTCTGCCACCGTGGCTCCCTGCAGGCGACGCGCCTCCGCCCAGGCGGGAGTCGGGGAATCGGCAGGGCGGAGCCTGCAGAAAGTGATCATGCGGCCGCCTGAGGCAAGCGTGCGTAGCCGTCGGCGTCCACGGCAGCCCGTGCCTTGGGGAGCAGGCCGGGGTCGATCCACTCCTCGCCGATGAACTCCGGGTACACCGGCAGGCGGGGTGCCAGCCGGAAACCGGCTGCCTCGGTCCTGGCCCGCAACTCGCCGAGATGGGGCCACGGGGCCTCGGGGTTGACCCAATCGATGGTCAGCGGCGACACCCCTCCCCAGTCGTTGATGCCCGCGTCGAGATAGACCTCGAACCGCTCGGTGAGGTTCGGAGGCACCGGAATGCTCATCCCTGCCCCCAGCACCCACCGTGC
>CBDUUY010000192.1:0-4755 GCA_965370535.1 uncultured bacterium | reverse complement strand
AGGCCCCACCAACCTCGACAACCTCACCCTCCTATGCAGACACCACCACCGCCAAACACACGAAGACGACCCCCGATCACCCAAACGAGAATGAGAAACGACCGACGAGGGACCGGGAGTCAAGATCACCCGGGCCGCGGCCGATGCTCAGGCATGCGGTTCAGCAACACTGCGACGCGCCGACACGGCGAAGGGGGGTTCACCCTCATCGAGTTGATGGTGGTGGTGATGATCATCGCCGTGCTCATAGCTATCGCGGTCCCCTCGTTCCTCGGGTTCCGGGCGAGGGCCCAGGACACGGCTGCCCAGTCCACGCTGAACAATGCCGAGAAGGTGGCGACGGTGGTTGTGATCGACTATGAGGGTTTCCCGGGGACCGGTGCCCTGCTGGTGCTGCTGCCGACCCTGGAACCCCGGATCGAGTGGCTCGATCATCTCGTCTCGTCGACGGGTCCCCGCCAGGTATCGATCGACGAGGATGACGGCGGCAACGAGTTGGCGATGGCGACGATGTCCGAGTCGGGCACGTGCTTCTATCAGAGGCTTCATCGGACCGGCCCCACCGTCAAGCATCACGTCGATGGCGCTGCAACCTGCAACGCCAATACCTTCCAGGACGGTGCCGGCATCGGCTGGTAGGAATCAGGCGTTCCCGGCTTCCTCCCAGTTTTCGCGGGCCTCGTTGAGGGCGGCCACCGCAACGATCAGGGCGGCCCCGGGGTCGGCCCACCAACACCCGAATGCAGCATGGAGGACGAGGCCGGCCAGGGTGGCGGCAGCCAGGAACCCGTCGAGCATGCTCATGGTGGCCTCGGCCCTCAACGGGGCGGAGTCGAGGCGTTCGGCCACCCTGCGCTTGAGGAATGCCAGGGTGAACATCACTATTACGACGACCGCCAGCATCACGATGCCGCCGATGGATTCCTCGGGCCGGCGGCCGGATACGAGGTCGCTGATCGAGACTGCAGCCAGGCCCAGCGCCAGCACCAGGAAGGCGGCGGCGATCAGGCGGAGGGCCCGGGAGGTACGCCCGGGGTGGTCGGCTTCCTCATGAGGGCGCAGATGCCAGATCACGACGAGTGAGGTGAAGATCTCGATGAGGCTGTCTGTCCCGAAGCCGATGAGTGCCAGCGAACCGGCTGCGATACCGAGGCCGATAGTGATCACTGCCTCGACTGTGTTCCAGACAACGGTTGTGTATTGGAGGCGGAGGGCGCTGCGCAGCAGGGGAGTACCGGTCACGTCGGCGATTCTCCCACCTCCCCGAGCGGCCAGAATCACTCTGTCATGCGCGACAGGTTGATCGCCCGCATCGAGGCCGAAGGGCCGCTCCCTTTCGAGGAGTTCATGCGCGCCGCCCTCTACGACCCGGACGGCGGGTTCTTCTCGGGTCCGGTGGTGCGATCCGAGAAGGCAGGCGATTTCCTCACCAGCCCAGAGGTGAGCCCGATGTTCGGCGAGACGCTGGCCGGGTTCGTCCGGGCAGAGGCAGAGCGGATCGGAGTGGACGCCCCGGTGGTGGTCGATGCCGGGGCGGGGTCGGGGTCGCTGCTCCGGCCGCTGCTCGATGCACTCGGCCCCGTCGGTGATGTGTGGGCCGTCGAGGTGTCGTCCGCCGCCGGGGAGGCATTGGCCGCCAGGGTGCCGGAGGCCAGGGTCGTGGGAGGCCTCGGCGAGATCCCCTCCGGCCTGCGGGGCGTGATCCTGGCCAACGAGTTGCTCGACAACCTCCCTGCCGCCCTGGTGGTGCGGAGCGGGGACGGGTGGATGGAACAGCAGGTGGGTGTGGCCGATGGCGATCTCACCATGGTGGAGGCCCCGGCGCGGCCCGCAGTGGCAGCCTGGGCAGATTCCTACGGGGGACCGGTTCCCGAAGGCGGCTGGGTCGAGGTGCAGATCGAGGCATACGAGTGGGTGGGCCGGGCGATAGGACTGCTCGGGGCAGGGGCATTGGTGGCCATCGATTACGGCGACACCGCCGAAGGCCTGCTTCCCCGCCGGGAGGAGGGCACCCTGCGGACCTACCGGGCCCATCATCTGGGGCCCGACCCGCTGCTGGAACCGGGGGCCACCGACATCACCATGGACGTCGCCTTCACGGCCGCGGTGGCGGCGGCGGAAGCCGCCGGTGCCGATGCGGGCCTCCACCGCCAGGACGACTTCCTCACCGGGTTGGGTTTGGGGGAGCGGCTCAGAGTCCTCCGCCGGCATGAACTCGAGTTGGCGAGGGAGGGCAAGACGATGGAACGGCTCAAGGTGCGCTCCGATCTGGGGGACGGCCGGACGCTGCTGCATCCCCGCGGACTGGGGGACTTCCGGGTGCTGGTGGCCAGGGTCTGACCCGGGGGCTACGGGCGGCCCACCGGTATCCTGATCCCATGCGCAACAACATGAAGACCCTCGTGTTGATGGCAGGATTGGGAGCCCTGTTCGTCCTCGTCGGCCACTACATGGGCGGCACCAGCGGGGCGATGATCGCTCTGGGGTTCGCAGCGCTGCTCAACATGGGGATGTACTTCTTCTCGGAAAAGATCGCTCTTGCCTCGGCCAAGGCCAAGCCGGTCGAGGAACTGGAACTGCCCAACGTCTATTCGATCGTGCGTTCGCTGACGCAGCGCGAGAACATGCCGATGCCGGGCATCTACCTCATCGACTCGCCGCAGCCCAACGCATTCGCCACCGGCCGCAGCCCCAAGCACGCCGCCGTGGCCGTCACCACCGGCATCCTCGAGATCATGGATTACAACGAGTTGGAAGGGGTGCTGGCGCACGAACTGTCGCATGTCCGCAACCGGGACATCCTGATCGTGTCGATCGCCGCCACCGTGGCCGCCGCCCTGTCGATCCTGATGCGTCTCGCCTTCTGGACCGGGATGGGGCGGAGCAACCGGCGTAACGACCCGATCTCGGGAATCGTCACCATCCTGGCGTTCATCCTCGCCCCGCTGGCGGCGATGGTCATCCAGATGGCCATCAGCCGCTCCAGGGAATACGAGGCCGACCGCAGCGGGGCCACGATGACCGGTTCGCCGCTGGCGCTGGCCAGGGCGCTGGAGAAACTGGAGGCGGGCACCCGGCAGATTCCGATGGAGGTCAGCCCGTCGACTGCGCAGTTGTTCATCGCCGATCCGCTCAAGGCTTTCGGCAAGCGGGGCGGCGGTGGGATGGGCACCATCCGCCGCTGGTTCTCGACTCATCCGCCCATCTCCGAGCGCGTGAACCGGCTCAGCGAGATGGCGGGCGGGATCCGCTGAGCCTCAGTCGGCGGTGCGGGTCCTCTCAGCCCAGAACAGGGCGGCGCCCAGCAGGATGAGCCCGGGGATGCCGTAGATCATGGCCCAGGTCGTCATGACCGGTGGATCTCCGACCCAGGAGAGGATCGCAAGTGCCGGGGTGATGAGAGCACCGGCCGTCCCGATAACCAGGAGCATGGTCCGGCGCAGGTACACGCCGGATGCACCGATGGCGACGGTGGTGACCGCAATCAGCACGATCCACCATCGATTGACACCGAGCATCAACCCGACAGACGCCCCGAGCATGGTGGCTCCTCCGAGCAGATAGGCCGTGTTGGCCGAACGGAGCATGCTCCGATACCCGAGGCGGATCCACAGCGCCCCGAGCAGCCACAGCAGGATCCCGGCGGTGATGCCGGTGATCGATCCCGGGTCAAGGGCCATCGGGTCGAACGAAGCCTCCTCGATCAACCCGATCACGGCTGTGACCACAGTGGAGGCGGATGCGAACAACGCCACCTCGGTCGGCACCGAGGCACGGAGCCTCCAGGCCCCGAAAGCGGCGGCGGTGAGCAGCAGGGAGAACACGAGGCTCGCCCATTGGCCCTCGAACTCGATGGCCTCGAAGAAGGCGGTGATGGCGAAGGCCGTCTCGAGCACCGCCAGTGCCAGCAGAAGGCCGGTGGCCCGCCGGATGCCTCCCCGATCGTTGCGCAGGACGTATGCCACGCCGGCCAGGGCGAGGGCAGCTATCAGTGAGACCGCAAAGGCGCCCCAGGGACGCGACTCCTGCCAGTAGTCGCCTCCGGCGAGGTCGGCGTACCAGATGAAGGCTCCGATCGTGAACGCGGCCGCCCCCAGGTAGGCGAGGAGTTCGATCAACCGGTGGTCGGGCCAGGCCGGTCCCCGCCGGGTGGATTCCCTGATCGTCTCCGCCTGTTCGAAGGAGATGACTCCGCCGGCTTCCCAGTCATCGAGTCCGGCTTCGGCCGGCCTTGTGTCCTCCACAGTGGTACCTCCCGTTGGGCTCTCTGGATTGAGTTTGACACAGGCCCCGGAACGGTGCGGGTTCGTACGAGCGCCGAAGTTGCATCTCTCTCGCAGGCGGTATGATTGCTGCCGCTTTGCGGAGTCCCCGGGGGGATGCCCGAGCGGCCAAAGGGAGCAGACTGTAAATCTGCCGGCTACGCCTACGGAGGTTCAAATCCTTCTCCCCCCACCGGGTGCGGTAATCTGATGCACCCAGCGCCCCCTTAGCTCAGTGGTAGAGCACTTCCATGGTAAGGAAGGGGTCCCCGGTTCGAATCCGGTAGGGGGCTCGGGCGACGCGCCGAGGGTCGCCCGGCGGCTGTGAGTCGCCCACAAGGCGGCGTAGCTCAGAGGTAGAGCACCCGGCTCATAATCGGGTTGTCGGTGGTTCGAGTCCACCCGCCGCTACGCACGAACGACGTCGACACGACCAGGGAGCCCTGATGGCTAAGGAGAAGTTTGAGCGGACGAAGCCTCATTTGAATGTGGG
>CBDUUY010000191.1:0-4778 GCA_965370535.1 uncultured bacterium | reverse complement strand
ACCCGCCGCATCTACCGAACCCTCAAACAACACCAATTGACATAGGAGGACCCGCCCCAGCGGGGGAGAAAACCGAACCAACCCCCCGCAACGCAACCCGCTAGCCCGGCACCAAGCCTTCGGAGCGCAGCCAGGTGACCGTCTGCTCCAGGGACGAACGGATATCGGTGTAGTGGAGGCCCAGGTCGCGGGTGGCCCGGGACCCGTCGTAGGTATGGCCGTGCAGCAAGGCACTCGCCATCTCGCTGCAGAAGGGGGCCCGGTCCCGGCGCAGCAGGCGGAACACGCCGCCGGCCATGACCCCGGCGGCCTTGGCGGTCCAACGCGGCAGGTACCTCACCCGGTGCTGCACCCCGCTGATCTCCCCGAGCAGGGTGACGGCCTCCTGCACCGTCAGCACGGATCCGTTGAGCAGGTATCGCTCCCCCGTGACCCCCCTGCGTTCGGCCAGCAGGTGCCCCTCGACGCAGTCGTCGATGTAGACCAGCGACAGGGTGGAGTCGATGGCGAATCGAAGCCTGCCGTTGAGGTAGCCGATCAGGATGCGAGCCGTGCCACCGGTCCTCCCCGGACCTTGAACCGACGAGGGGCAGACGGCCACGACGTGCACACCAAGGCGTTCGGACTCGGCCAGCACCGCGATCTCGGCTTCGTGCTTCGACCTCTCGTACCAGGTGTGGTGCGAGCCCCGGTGGGGGCTGTCTTCTGTGCCGACCGTACCGGCCGCCTCCCCTATCGCAGCGGCCGACGACGTGTAGATGACCCGTTCCACACCGGTGTCGGCTGCCGCCCTGATGACGTTGACCGACCCGTCGATGTTCACCCGCATCATCTCGGACGGATTCCGCAGGCAGAAGGCGTTGACCCCCGACGCGTGATACACGACCCCGGCCCCTTCCATACCCCCCCGCAAGGCATCGAGGTCACGAACATCGCCGCGGACGGGTTCGGCTCCCTCGGCCCGCACCGCAGCGGCAGCCTCGGGGGTACGGACCAGGGCGGTGACGCGGCGGCCATCGGCGATCATCCGGCGCAGCAGGGCGCCGCCGATGAAACCGGTCGCCCCCGTCAGGAAGGTGTCAGGTGGCACGGAGCCGGTCGGCGCGCAGCACCTTGGCGAACCGGGTGAAGTACTGGACTCCGGACAGCAGCGTCACCGCCACCGCCACCAGCATCACCCACTGGTCGGGGTAGAGGCCGCCCACCTCCTCGGCGGTTCGCAGGAGGGCCATGAAGATGGCGAGGTACTGGATGGTGGCTTTCCATTTGCCCCAGACCGAAGGCGGCACCCGCACACCGTCCATGGCGGCGATGCCCCGCAGGCCGCTGATGGCGATCTCCCGGCCGATGATGATCATGCCCGCCCATGCCCATGCCCGGCCCACTTCGACCAGGGCGAACAGGACCCCGCCGACCAGCAACTTGTCTGCGATCGTGTCGAGGAACCCACCCAGGATGGTGGTGATCTTCCAGCGTCGAGCCAGGTAGCCGTCCAACCAGTCCGTGAAGGCGGCTCCGGCCATCAGTGCGGCTGCGATCCCGTAGGCATGATCGATGTGCTCGGCGGCCAGTACCAGCGCCACGATCGGCGGCACCATGATCATGCGTGTGTAGGCGATGCGGTCCGGGATCGAGATGGGATTCCTCCTCTGGAACCTCGGTGCCGATAGTACCGAAACCCCGGCGGTTTCCGGGGCTACTCGACCCAGTCGAAGGTACGGGTCACCGCCTTGGCCCATCCTGCGGTGAGTCGGTCCCGTTCGGAGGCGTGCATCGCCGGTTCCCAGCGCCGATCCTCCTGCCATAGGGCAGCCACCTGATCGAGATCCTCGAAGAACCCCACCGCCAGACCGGCCGCATAGGAGGCCCCCAGGGCGGTGGTCTCGGCCACTACGGGGCGCACCACAGGCACCCCCAGCAGGTCGGCCTGGAATTGCATCAGCAACCTGTTGGCCACCATGCCGCCGTCCACCTTGAGGCTCGCCACCGCGACCCCGCTGTCGGCATTCATGGCCTCCAGCACATCCCGGGTCTGGTAGGCGGTCGCCTCCAGCACCGCCCTGCCCAGATGCCCGGCGGTGGTGAACCCGGTGAGACCGACGATGATCCCCCTGGCATCGGACCGCCAGTAGGGGGCGAACAGGCCCGAGAAGGCCGGCACGAAGTAGACCCCGCCGTTGTCATCCACCGACGCGGCAAGCGCCTCGACCTCGGGGGAGTCGCCGATGAGTCCCAGGTTGTCCCTCAGCCACTGCACGCCGGAACCGGCCACGGCCACCGAACCCTCCAGGGCGTACACAGCCGGGCGGCCCTCCACCTGATAGGCGACGGTGGTCAGCAGGCCGTGCTCACTGGGCACGGGCCGCTCCCCCGTGTTCAGCAGCATGAAGCATCCGGTGCCGTAGGTGTTCTTGGCATCGCCGGGGCGGTGGCAGGCCTGGCCGAAGAGAGCGGCCTGCTGGTCGCCGAGGTCACCCGCAATCGGCACACCGGCCAACGGGCCGCGGCCTTCGCCGTAGACGGCCACCGACGGCCGGATGCCGGGCAACATCGCCAGGGGCACCCCGATCTCGGCGGCGATCCCGGCATCCCAATCGAGGGTCTCGAGGCCCATCAGCATCGTCCGGGAGGCGTTGGTGACGTCGGTGACGTGCTCCCCGGTGAGGTTCCAGATCAGCCAGGTGTCGATGGTGCCGAACAGCACATCCCCTGCCTCGGCCCGCTCCCGCAGGCCTTCCACGTGGTCGAGCAGCCAGCGGGCCTTGGGTCCGGCGAAGTAGGTGGCCAGCGGCAGGCCGGTCGTGGCCCGGAACCGATCGAGCCCTGCATCCCCGGCGAGTTCCCGGCACAGGGCATCGGTGCGGGTGTCCTGCCACACGATGGCCGGGCCCACCGGTTCCCCGGTGGTGCGGTCCCACATCACGGTCGTCTCACGCTGGTTGGCGATACCGACGGCGGCCAGGTCTGCAGCGGTGATGCCCACCCCGGCCATGGCGTTTTCGATGACGGAGACGGTTCGCTGCCAGATCTCCAACGGGTCGTGCTCCACCCATCCGGGCTTCGGGTAGATCTGGCGGTGCTCCTGCTGATCCATCGCCACCAGGCGGCCCTGCCTATCGAGGATCACGAACCTGGTGCTGGTGGTCCCCTGGTCGATCGCACCGACGTAGCCCCGCACGGGACCTCCTTACCCGGGCCCCCGGTCGCCGAACAACCGCCCGAAGGCCTCGCCTGCCCGTTGCCGGGCCGTCTCCTCGCCGTCCTCGCCAAAGGATCGCACCACATCGGCCCCTTCGACGACCAGCAGGTCGATGTCGGGTTGCTCCTTCTTGGTGAACCGGCGCAGCACGTAGTCGGCAGGGTCCATGCGGCCCGGTGGGCGGCCGACACCCACCTTCAACCGCCAGAAGCCGGTGTCACCCAACGACCTGACCAGCGAGGCGACCCCGTTGTGCCCGCCGGTGCCCCGGCCGTGGTGGAGGCGCAGTTTGCCGAAAGGCAGGTCGATGTCGTCGTGAACCACCAGCAGACGGCCGGCTTTGAAGTACTTGGCCAGCGCCTTGACCGTCCCGCCCGATTCGTTCATGAACGTCATCGGGAGCGCCAGCACGGCGCGGTCATCGCCCAGGATGCTCTCGGCGATCTCGGCGCGGATGACACGCGGCGCCCTCTTGAACGAGGCTCCCAGCCGTTCCACGGCGGTGCGGACGATGTCCCCGCCGACGTTGTGGCGTGTCCCCAGGTAGTCGGACCCCGGATTGCGGAGGCCGACGACGAGCAGCGTGTCGCTGCTCAGGCCTCGTCTCCGGTCTCGGCAGCGCCTTCGACGGCTTCGCCCTCGGCGCCTTCTTCGCCTTCTTCGCCTTCGACGCCTTCGATGCCTTCGAGATCCTCTTCTTCCTCTTCGACGGCCTCTTCGACAAGAAGGGCAGCCGGGATGACGATGGTCGCCAACGGCATGTCGGGGTCGGCAAGGTTCTCGACGCCTTCGACGTCGGGCAGCATGGCGACCGTGAAGGTGTCGCCGATCTCGAGTTCGCTGATCTCGGCGGGGATGGACGACGGGATCACCGTCGGCAGGGCCCTGACCATCACCGATGTGTTGACGGTCTCGACGATTCCGCCCTCGTCACGCACACCGGCGGGGATGCCGATGAATTCGATGGCGACCTCAGCCTCGATGGCCTCGTCCAGCGAGATTCTGACAAAGTCCAGATGGGTGATCTCCCCACGGACGGGATGACGCTGGATCTCGCGGGCGACCGACAGGTGCTCGTCCTTGCCGACTTCGAGGGTGATGAGTGCGTTGAGACCGGCCTCGGTGGTGAGGGCGGCGTACAACTCGCGCTTGTCGATGGCGACGGTGATGGCGTCGATGCCCCGCCCGTAGACGGTGGCGGGCACTTTGTGTTCACGGCGCAGCCGTCGTGAAGGCCTGGTGCCTGTCTCGCGGCCTGTCTCGGCGCGCAGCGTGATCTGATCCATGAACGGGACTCCTCAGACGGAACCTGCGGAGCAACCATTATGCCGGGAAACGCCCCCTAACCGCAAAGCGAGGAGGGGCTAGGAGGGGGGGCGGCGGGCAAATGCCGAAACCGTCACCAATGGCAAGGGTGAAGCCGACACGCGAATCGGCGTTGACAGCAGCCTCCGCCCATCCACGCAGAAGGTCGGCCCGACGGCCCACTCGCTAGCCTGTGGGACTGGAAGCGGCTTGCAGGGGATCGGTAGACCGGATGACTGCCCTGGCTCGTTGGTGGGAGTCTTTGAGGGGCCGT
>CBDUUY010000190.1:0-4779 GCA_965370535.1 uncultured bacterium | reverse complement strand
ACGGGTAGTCGGTGATCGAGCAATCGTGGATTGAGGCTCAGGGAGGGGTGCCGAGCGGAGCGAGGCGGGGAGGGTCTTCCGCCGATTCGCGATGCCGACGTCACATCGCCGCTGTGTCGGGTTTCCTGGACGCGTGCGACCGTCCCCGCCGAGGAACCCGGCCGGTACAGTGCCGGACGTCCAGCGACGGGGGATCAGGGTATGGAGCAGGAGCAGGATCGGCCGACCGCTCGGACCAACCCAGCTTCCCTGCCCCGGTTTCGGTTCCGGACTGCGGGTGGGCCTGTGCTCTACTTCGCCGACTTCCAGGCGGCGGTGGCCTTCTACACCGGGGTGCTGGGCGAACCCGGCTACGCGGAGGGCAGCGGCACCCGGGGGTGGGCTATCGGTGACTCGTTCCTCACCCTGCTCTGGGGCGGGGACGGTTCACCCCGCAACACCGAGATCGGCCTGGTGATGGAGAATCCCGGGGAAGCCGACCGGTTGCAGGAGGCGTTCATCAATGCCGGTGGCGATGGGCCCGCCCCATGCGATCAGTGGATGTACGAGCCGATCCGGTACTGCCCGGTGACCGATCTCTTCGGCACGGAGTTGCTGATCTCCGCGCCGCTCTCCTGAGGGATCACAACGCCTTCGCGTAGATCGTCATCTCGTGGAGGTCGAAGCCACGGCGCCGCAACGCCTGCACCAGCCAGTCGGCGGACGGCGCCATCACACTGATCCCTTCGACGCCCGCCGCTGCCGCCCTATCCACCAGGGCGCGCAACATGGCGTGAACGTCGCTCTCCTCGGTGGAGATCCACGACACCTCGTAGCGATCCTCCTGGATCTCGCCGATCGCCCATCCCGGCCTTCCGGACAACAACGCCCGCCGCCGGGCGGCGTCGGCGAGGTCGTCGGCCACCAACTGCCGCCATCGCCATCCGCCGATGGGCGCCAGACCCCGGGCGGCCCGTTCCAGGGGACCCCCCGACCAACTCATCATGGCCGGTGCCGCCTCGGAGGAGTGGGCGGGGCGCAGGCCTTCTTCGGCTATCACCCTGCGGCCCCCGTTGCCTTCGGGGACGGGTGAGTTCTCACCCACTCCCCGGCCTGCCCGCACCCAGTGAGCCACGGGACGGTATTCGAGGTTGGCCGTCTGGGCCCTGGCGGCATCGTTCCAGTCCTCCACCAGGACACGGATCACCCTGGCGCCCCGGTCGGCCGCCCATTCGAGCAATCCGCGGGCGAGTGTGGTGCCGATGCCGCGACGCCGGTGGTCGGGATGCACCCGGGTGCCCTGGGCCCAGGCCTCGGCCGGTGACATCAGGAGGGCCCTCGTCGTCCCGACGGCCATTCCGTCGATTTCGGCCACGAGGACCATCGAGTTGGGTTCCTCTATCCAGTCCGGGATTGCCTCGGCGACATAGTCGCCCCAGAAGAAGGTGTCCCTGGTCCATTCGGCGATTGCCTCGGCGTCGCCCGGCCGGGCCGGTCGGATCAGCGGTTCCATGGTCCTGAGCCTAGGAAGGCCGGGCAAGTGGTCCGTCGCAGAAGTAATCGCCGCACCTCTCCGGCCCTCGACCCCCCGGCTTCGCCTTCCTCCTCGATGCAGTCACGACTGCGCCTTCGGCGTCAGACTGTGCCGGATGACGCCGATGGCTCGGAGATACGCGGGCGCGATCTCAGCGACACACCACTAGAACTCGGCCAGATCAACGGCCCGTTCGATGATGCCGTCTACGTCCGGCATCACCTGAGCTTCCAGCGACGACGAGAAGGGGAAGGCCGGCACATCGGGGGTGGCGTAGCGGCGCACCGGGGCGTCGAGCCACTCGAAGGACTTGTCGGCGATCTGGGCGGCGACTTCTGCTCCGAATCCGCCGAACTCGTTGTCCTCGTGGACGATGAGGATCTTGCCGGTGCGCTGCACCGCTGCTTCGACGGACACCCAGTCGAGCGGCCGGATCGAGCGCAGGTCGAGCACCTCGGCCTCCACCCCATCGGCAGCCATCTGCTCTGCGGCTTCCATGGCGAAGTGGGCCATCGTGCCGTAGGCGATGATCGTCAGGTCGCTCCCGGCCCTCCGCAGGGCCGCCTTGCCGAGCGGCACCCGATATTCACCGGCCGGATACGGCCCCTTGGCGAGTCGGTACAACTTCTTGGGCTCCAGGAACATGACGGGATCCGGGTCCTCCACGGCCGACCACAGCAGGCCTTTGACATCGGCCGGGGTGGATGGGATGACCACCTTCAGGCCCGGCACGTGGGCATAGAAGGCTTCGATTGATTGGCTGTGGTAGAGCGCACCGTGCACGCCGCCGCCGTAAGGGGTGCGGATCACCATCGGGCAGCTCCACCCTCCTGCACTGCGATAGTGCAGTCGGGCGGCCTCTGAGACGATCTGGTTCCAGGCCGGGTGGATGAAGTCGGCGAACTGGATCTCGGCGATCGGCAGGCCACCCGCCGCCGTCATCCCTATGCCGATGCCGACGATCGACGACTCGGCGATCGGCGTGTTGAACGCCCGATCTTGCCCGTGGGCCTCGGTGAGCCCCAGGGTGGCCCGGAACACCCCGCCCTTGGGGTCGGCGACGTCCTCTCCGAAAATGGTCGTCTCCGGATGTGCCGCCATCACCTCGTCGAGGGCCCGGTTGACGGCGGTGACCAGGTTGACCTCCTCCCCGTCCGGGGGAGTCTCCGGCCGCACGCTGGCCTCTGTGTTCTCTATCGGGTTGGCGTAGACCATGCTCGTTGCGTCGTGGGCGTCGGGTGCCCCATTGGCCCGGTCCACCGCACCGGCGACGGCCGCGGCCGTCTCGGCATCGATGGTGTCTTCAGTGGCCTGGTCCATCAGACGTGATTCGATGAGGTACTGGCGCAGGATCCCGATCGGATCCCGCCGCCTCCACTCTTCGACCTCCTCGGCGCTGCGGTACTGCTTGTCGTCATCGTCGGAGGTGTGTGCGTAGTACCGGTAGGTGCGCGCCTCTATGAATGTGGGCCCACCCCCCGCCCTGGCCCTGTCGGCGGCGGCCCGCACCGCCTCGTAGACATCGAGTATCTCATTGCCGTCCACAGACACGGCGGGTATCCCGTACCCGGTGGCCCTGTCGGCCAGGTCGCCTGCAATCTGCTGGTCGGAGGGGACCGAGATCGAATACAGATTGTTCTCGATCAGGAAGATCACCGGCAGTTTGTGGAGACCCGCGAAGTTCATACCCTCGTGGAAATCCCCTTCCGATGTGGATCCCTCGCCCCCGGTGACGAGGACCACTCCGGGCCGCCCGGTGCGCCGCAACTCGTAGGCGATCCCGTCGGCGTGGGGATACTGGGTGGCGATGACCGACGATTGGCTGAAGATCCGCAACTCCGGGTGTGACCAGTGATTGGGCATCTGCCGCCCACCGCTGGAGGGGTCTGAGGCCTTGGAGAACACCCCGAGGAGCACTTCCTCTGGGGTCATCCCCAGGGTCAGGGCCAGGCCGATGTCCCGGTAGTAGGGGAGCGCCCAGTCGACGGTTCGGTCCAGGGCGAACCCTGCGCCGACCTGGGCGGCCTCGTGGCCAGAGGCGGAGACCGCGAACGGCGCCCGGCCCTGCCGGTTGAGCGCCCACACCCGGTCGTCGAGGCGGCGCGTCAGCACCATGGTGCGGTACATCTCGACGACGTCGGCGTCGGACAATCCCAGATCGAGGTGATTGCGCGCCGGATCGATCCCGATGGTCACGATCCGATCTCCCTTCCTATGTCTCGTCAGTTCCTGTCATCCCCGCTCCGGCGGAACAAGCGCAGGTTGCCGATCTCCTCAATGCGTGTCTCGGCCCACTCGACGGCGGCGGCGTATGGGGTGATTCCCCTCTCGTCCGCCGTCTTCAGCACGTGGCACATGTTGTTGTAGATCTTGTCGATACTGACGGCCGCCCGTTCCACGGTGTATCCGCGGATCTCCTCACTCACGTTGATGAGGCCGCCGGCATTCGCCACGAAGTCGGGAGCGTACAGGATGTCGCGTTCGGCTATGCGGGCGTTGTCTTCTTCGGTAGCCAACTGGTTGTTGGCGGCGCCGACGATCGCCTTGCACTTGAGCCTGGGGATCGTCCTCTCGTTCAGGTCCCCGCCCATGGAGCAGGGGGCGAGGATGTCGGATTCGACCTCGAAGATTCCATCGAGGGAGACCGGTTCGACGCCGTACAACTCGATTGCGTTCTCGAGGGCAGGGGGATACACGTCGGCTGCATACACCTTGCAGCCCAACTCGGTGTAGCGGCGGGCCAGGTCGGTGCCGACCTTGCCGACGCCGAGGATGGCGATCGTCTTGCCGCTGAGGTCATCGTTGCCCCATAGGAACTCGGCTACCGCCCCGGCGGCTGCGATCAGACCCCTGGCGGTGGCGGGCGACGGGTCTCCGGAGCCGCCTTCCTCTATGGGAACGCCCACGACCCAGCGGGTCTCGTGGCGGATCGTGTCCATGTCCAGTGTGTCGGTGCCGACATCCTCAGCTGTGATGTAGCGGCCCCGCAGCGAATCGACCACCCGTCCATAAGCGCGCCACAGGCGCTCGGATTTCATGGTGCGGTGATCGCCGATGATGACGGCTTTGCCTCCACCCAGGTCGAGACCGGCTGCGGCAGCCTTGAGACTCATGCCCTGTGACAGGCGCAGCACGTCTTCCAGGGCTTCGGACTCCGACTCATATGGGAAAAAGCGAGTCCCGCCGAGGGCGGGACCGAGAGCCGTCGAGTGGATGGCAATGATGCTCTTTAGGCCGGATATGGGATCGTTGCCGAAGACGATTTC
>CBDUUY010000189.1:0-4834 GCA_965370535.1 uncultured bacterium | reverse complement strand
CCCACCACTATTGGTGGGGGTATCGGTGCCATTCCCGTGCCGCTGAATGACTAGTTCCCTGAGCTCTGCCGACCCACGGCCACCTCGAGGCTGACGATTGAGCGGGGGTGGATGCCGATGGGAAAGGAGGGAGTCGGGCGGCCGCGACGCAGAAGGAGGACTCTTCCGGGCGGGGTCACTGAGTCTGGAGAATCGCCAGGACCAGGTCGGCCATCGCCCGATGCCCGAGTTCGTTTGGATGCATCGTCCCCGTCGTGTCCACCCGGCTGTCCGGACCCTGCAGTGCGACCGACTGTCCTGCCGTGCGATACCAACTGACAGGCCCTTCGAGCCGCTGGGTCCCACCCAGGCCCCCGTTGCGATACCAGGCATCCGGATAGTCGAGGCGATCCCGCAGGAATGGCAACCGTTGACCGAACTCCAGGGGGTATCCGTAGTCGGGCCACTCGGCGCAGTAACCGTGGCCATCGGCGAAGGAGGCGGCGCCTCCCGCCGCGTAGTCCCACCCGTGTCGCAGCGCCGCTTCCCGGATGAGGGCGTTGAGCGGGTCCAGGACCTCGATGGCGCCCAACCGCTGTTCCTCGCTGCTGATCTCATGGAGACCGAGTGGCGCCGCATCGCCCACGATCTCGCCGCAGGTCTCGGTGGTCGTCCCGGTCGAGAAGCCGGTCGGATCGGGGTACTCCATGATGAGCACCCGGGAGGGGTGCAGGTCCGCTTCTATGGCTGCCGCCAATCGGTCCAGTTCCCCCGGCAGGCCATCCAGGCCGGCGAGGGTCACCCCTTCGTCCACCCTGGCGGAGCGGCAGCGGATGTCGAACGGGTTGGTGATATGCCATTTGATGCGGCTGACGCGGTTCCACTCGCCGTCGCCGATGGCATCCCATACGTTCTGCAGGTCGGTCTCGTAACACACCGGATCCAGCAACGGATCGGCATCCACCAGGCCCGCTATGAGCCGGGAGAACCCGATGTCGTTGCCTCCGATGGACACGAGCAGCAGGTCGATCTGCCTGTCTCCCACCAGATTCGCAACGCGGGGGACCTGGGACTCGGGCAGGCGGGTGCTCTGGGGTCCCAGCAGGCCCCTGGCGACGGAGGCGCTGCTGGCTGCGACGGAGACGAACGTCACCGATGTCCTGGGGTCGGAGCGTTCCAGGTCCATGGCCACTTGCGAGGGCCAGGCCACCGATGATCTGCGTGCCTCGGCATGATCGGCTTCCGTTGTGCTGCTGCCAGCGCCGTCGCCCCAGAGAGGTTCACCGCCCGTCCGACCCCGATGCAACTCCGGATTCCCTTCACCGGAGGCGTACGAGTCGCCGATGGCCACTACCAGGATGTCCTCGATGTCGATTGTCTGGTGTGTGACGACACCGAAGGATCCGAAAGGCACCGTCAATGCGACCTGGAGGGTCACCTCGGTCCGCCCCTCCGGCAACTCGACGATCACTCGTGGCACATGCAACACGTAGTCCCGAGCAGGCCCGGTCTCCGGTTGCAGATGCCACGAATAGTCGACGAACGGGATCGCGCTCCCAACCGTTGACTCCCCGATGTGCGCTTGCAGGGCCACCGGGAACACCGCCTCCGGACAAGTCGGATCACATCTTGCCGGCACCGTTCCGTGCACAGACGCCGCCGTGTTGGGCATATCGACCAGGCCGTCGAGGTCGGTGTCGATGCCGTACCTGTCGACCATGGACCACTCGAACCAGGGTTGGAGATCCACAGTGTCCATGGCCCGGCTGACCTGGGTCCACTGCGGCATCAGCAGGAACGCCGTCAGCACCGCCGCAACGACTGCCGTCGAGCGGTGCATCGCCGGAGCACCCCGGCGAATGGGGAGGGCAGGCCTGATCATTGGTAACAGCGTACCGAGAGGGTGTTTGCACGCAGGCCCGCGACATGGGGCCCGATCGCAGGCTTCCGCCGGAGGCGGGCGTTCTTTGCCCAGACTCCGTCATTCCCCGGCCGAACCGGGCCCTGCGGGGGGTAGGGTGGCTGCGATGCGCGCGATCCGAAAGACCGCACCCGGACCGGGTGTTGAGATGACGGAGATCCCGGTGCCGGAACCGGGATCGGGAGAGGTCCTGATCGAGGTCAAGGCGGCCTCGATCTGCGGGACCGACCTCCACATTCTCAACTGGGACCCCTGGGCTGCAGAGCACGTCACTCCCCCGTTGGTGGTGGGCCATGAGATGTGCGGGATAGTCGTCGAGCACGGAGTCGGGGTGAACGATCCGCCACTGGGCACGCTCGTGTCGGTGGAGTCTCATGTCGTCTGCGGCATATGCGCCTGGTGCCGGACGGGAAAGGGGCACCTCTGCCCGGAGACGAAGATCCTCGGGGTGCACCGGGACGGGGTATTCGCCGAGTTCGTGGTGGTCCCCGCCATCAATGCGTGGCCCGACCCTCCCGACATGCCCCTATCGGTCGCCTCCCTCCAGGAGAACTTCGGCAACGCCGTGCACACGGCCTCGGTGCCCGACGTAGATGGAAGGAAGGTCCTCGTCACCGGGTGCGGTCCGGTCGGCGTGATGGCTGTGGCGGCTGCAAAGGCCCAGGGAGCCAGGGCCGTCTTCGGCACCGACGTCAGCGAATTCCGGCTCGGGCTCGCCCAGCGTATGGGGGCCGACGCAACATTCAATGCAGGCTCCGACGACATCGTGGCAGCGGTGATGGAGGCCACCTCGGGCGAAGGTGTGGATGTCCTACTGGAGATGTCGGGGGCTCCATCCGCCATCGACGATGGGCTGCGCCTCCTCAAGCCTGGTGGCGAGGCAGCGCTGCTCGGCCTGACCTCCGCCCCCATCACCATCGACATCGACGATCGCATCATCTTCAAAGGCGCCACCGTGTACGGCATCGTGGGGCGCCGCCTGTGGGACACCTGGTACCTCATGCGGGCGATGCTGCGCAGTGGAGCCGTCGATCTCGCCCCACTCGTCACCCACCGCACCACACTCGACGACTTCGCTGCGGCTTTCGACCTGATGGCTTCAGGCGAATGCGGAAAAGTGGTTATGTTCCCGGATCCCGCCGATGCCGACGGCCCGCTCTATCGACCGTGAGGTTCCCATGACCAAGAAGACGGACTTCCTGCAGTCCGACCTCGCCGCCCTGCGGGAGCAGGGTCTCTACAACACGATCCGGCACCTGCAAGGTCCGCAGGGCCCTTCGCTGACTATCGACGGCCGATCTCTGCTGAACTTCTGCAGCAACAACTACCTCGGCCTGGCCAATGACCCGCGCATGGTGGGGGCGGCCAAGGCGGCGTTGGATCGGTATGGGATCGGGCCCGGAGCGGTGCGCACCATCGCAGGCACCATGACCATCCACGACGAACTGGAGGAGAGGCTTTCCGCCTTCAAAGGGGTCGAAGCCGCCATCTCCCTCCAATCGGGCTTTCTGGCCAACATCGGCACCATTGCCGCGCTGGTCGGCGCCGGCGACGCCGTCGTCTCCGACGAGTTGAACCACGCTTCCATAGTGGACGGTGTTCGCCTCACCAAGGCCGATCGATACATCTACCGGCATGCCGACATCGATGATCTGCGCAGGGCCCTGGGCGAGGCCGGAGCCGCCGGGGCAAGCAGGATCCTGGTGATAACCGACGGCGTCTTCTCGATGGACGGCGATATCGCTCCACTGGACGGAATCGTCGACGCCGCCGACGAGTTCGGGGCGATGGTGATGGTGGACGACGCTCACGGCGAAGGAGTCCTCGGGCGCGGCGGCCGGGGCATCGTGGACCATTTCGATCTGCACGGACGGGTGGACGTCGAGGTCGGAACCATGTCGAAAGCCTTTGGGGCTGTCGGTGGGTATGTGGCCGGTGCACCGGTGTTGATCGAATGGCTCATGCAGAGGGCCAGACCGTTCTTGTTCTCGTCGGCCGCCACTCCCCCGGATGTCGCGGCGTGCATAGCAGCGGTGGACATCCTCGAGGAGTCGACCGACCTGGTCGATCGGCTCTGGGCAAACGCCGAGCGGTTCAAATCGTCGATGAAAGAAGCCGGTTTCGACATCGGAGCCAGCCAGACACCGATCACTCCGGTCATGCTGGGTGAGGTGGCACTGGCCCGTGAGGTGTCGGGCCGGTTGCTCGAAGACGAGGGTGTGTTCGCCCAGGCGATCGGTTACCCGACTGTGCCCAAGGGAAAGGCCCGGATCAGAGTGATGGTGTCGGCGTCGCACTCCGGCGAGGACCTCGACCGCTGCGCCGAGGCCTTCAGCGCTGTCGGCAAGACGCTTGGGATCGTCTCCTGACCGGGGGAAGTCCCGGCAGGCCGGGACTTAGGTCCCTGGCGGATTCGGAGTCCGGGGAGCATGCTGTCGGCGATATGCGCGCATACACCGACGGATCCGCCGCCATCGTGATGGGTGCCCTCGATGCCGGCTGCGACTTCTTCGCCGGGTACCCGATCACGCCGGCCTCACCCATCCTGATGGCAATGATGCGCGACCTGCCCCGGGCGGGGGGGGTGGCAGTGCAGGGTGAGGACGAGATCGCATCGATCGGCATGTGCCTCGGAGCGGCACTGGCCGGGGCGCGGGTGATGACCGCCACCAGCGGGCCGGGCATGAGCCTCTACAGCGAGAACCTCGGTCTGGCGATCATGGGCGAGGTGCCGTTGGTGGTCGTAGATGTCCAGCGCCTGGGCCCCGCAACCGGAGGGGCGACCACGGTGGCTCAGGGAGACGTGCAATTTGTGCGCTGGGGCACCGCAGGCGGCTATCCGATAATCGCCTTGGCCCCCTCCACGATCGCCGAGGCGTACACACTGACCATGTGGGCTTTCGACCTTGCCGAACGGTTTCGCACCCCGGTCTT
>CBDUUY010000188.1:0-4838 GCA_965370535.1 uncultured bacterium | reverse complement strand
AAGCCCACGAACGCGAGCACCAAACCCCGCCCCATTAATCAACAGCTTCCTAGCCCCCGTTGCCGCCGTCGTTCCCCTCGGAAGCCTCCAGCGGAGGAGCGAGCAGACGGAACAAGATGGGCGCCAACGTGGCGGTGACCGCAGCCAGCACGATGATGCTCGCTTCCAGCGTGCGATCGATCACGCCCAGGCGGACACCCAACTCGGCCACTGCGATGATCAGACTCAGCCGTGCCGACAGCAGCGCCCCCGCCGCCAGCGACTCCCTGAACGAGAGGCGCCGCGCCATCAGCACCATCGACGGAATCACCTTCACAGCCACTGCGACCCCCACCAACGCCAGCATCCCGGTGATCGCCCCCGGTTCCCGCATCGCATCTATGTCGAAATGCAGGCCCACATTGATGAAGAAGATGGGGATCAGGAACCCGTAGGAGAAGCCGTTCAACTGGCGGGTCAGTTCCGTCCTGTTGCGGAAGACCATGGCGAACACGGTTCCTGCCAGGAAGGCACCGAGGATCTTCTCGATACCGAAGGCAATCGACACGGCCACAAAGACCAGCATCAGTGCCAGCGACGCCCTCGTGCCGATCTCCTCGGGGTCGTCCACCTCGAACAGGCGGTCGAACCATTCCGGCCGCCACCAGACCGACCACTTCAGCAGCAGCAGGATCAGGGCCGCCACCGCAAAGAAGCCTGGGATCGCCAGAAGGTGCACGCCGCCGCCGCGATCCTCGAACAGGGCGAACACCGTCACTCCCAGCAGGGTGAGGAAGTCTGCGAGCAGAGCCGACACCAGAATCGCCTGCCCCATCCGCGTCTGCATCCGGCGGGTGCTGCGCAGCGTCGGCACCACCAGACCGACCGACGTCGTCGCCAGCACAAAGGCCATGAACAGTCCGTATCCCAGCAGATGGGCGGCCATCCAGGCGCCGGCCATGGTGAGAAAGAAGATGGTCAGGCCGGTGAGCAACTGACCCCGGCCGCCCCTGCCGAATGTCCGCACGTCGATCTCGAACCCGGCCAGGAACATCAGCAGGAAGAAGCCCAGTTCGGCCAGACGATCGAGGAACTCGGCTCCTTCGACGATGCCGATGACGGGGCCGATGAGGATCCCGAACAGGATCTCGAGGACCACCGCCGGGACCCGCACCCGATGACCGACCAGAGGCAGCAGGAATGCGGCCGCCACCACGAACACCAGAGCGAGGGCTGCCTGATCTGAGGCGTTGTCCACTACCTACCTCGTGACCGGCACGACGAGGACGGACCCGGGCACCCGGCGCACGAGGTGCCCGGTGATGCCGGGGACCATCGTCCGGAACCGGCGGGGCGTCAATCCCAGCACCAGCAGGCTCGCCGGGTCGACATGCTTCTCCAACACCCGCACCGCATTCCCCTGCTCGATGAGCGGATGCACCGACACCCCCCTGGATGGCCTCCTCATCCTGGAGGCGGGCCGCGGCAAGGGCGGCCTCCTCCCTCGCCTCGTCGCCGGCGATGAACAACGGTGGCACCACAGCCACAGCGGTCAACGGGAGACCGGTGTGCACCCCCAGATCGATGGCGGCCCGGGCGGCCGCCCATCCCGCGCTGGTGTCGCGAGCAGGCACCACCAGCCGCTCGTACCGAGGGACACCTCGGGAGAACAGCACGGGGCGGCGCCTGCGGTCGGCGGCCCGGAGCACGACGGCCACCCGGTGCCGCCCGATCGGCCCATTGCTGCCCCGGGCCGGAACCACGATCAGTCCAACGGCACCGTCCCGAGGCCAGCCCAGCACCGCGGCATCGGGAGACCCAGACACGGCCCTGGTGCGGACCGGAAGGTCACGATCCAGCGCTGCCACCGACTTGATGAGTTCCTCGATCCGCGCCGCCGATTCCCCATCGACGCCAACGGGATGGATCAGGGTGATCGACTCCGCGGCGCTGGTGGACGCCAGGCCCGCCGCCTCGGCCACCGGCCCGAGGAGGTCATCTTCATCGCACAGAGCCACCCCCACACTGGAGCCGACATCGGTCGGGAACCTGGCGATCCCCGATGTGAACGCGGCCACGATGGCGGGATACGCCTCGGCGGATCCGACCACCGTCACCAGGTCATCGGTCTCCAGCACCGTGCCGCCATGGGGCACGATCATGTCCCCGTTGCGGACCACCGACACCACCAGCCAGTCGTGGGAGGTCACATCCCGCAGAGGGTTGCCACGGACCGGGGAATCCTCCACCACCCGAAAATCCACGCCCTCAGCCAATCCCCCGGCGATGGAGGCCGAGAACTCCCGCCTGCGTTCGAGCAGCGAGACCACTCGCCGGGCCGCCATCGCATCGGGTGAGAACGCCGGAACATCCAGCAGGCGGTAGTCGGCCAGCCGTTCGGGCTCCGCGGCGACAGCGGTGGCCACCACTCCCTTTTCCCCGGCCGCCCGGCAGACGGCCAGGTTCACTTCGTCGTCGGGGTCGGCGGCCACGACTGCGGCTGCATCCACCAACCCGGCATCATCCAGGATCTCACGCCGCCTGCCATCGCCCAACACGGTGGTCACCGGCCGCACCCCGGCGATCTGGTCGAGGAGGCCCCGGTCGGTGTCGATGACCGTCACCTCCCACACCTCGCCGATCCGGCGAAGGAGTGCCCTGGCGGCACCTCCGGCCCCGACCACGATCAGCTTCACGTGAACCCTCCCGAGGCCATCGGCCCGGCGACATCGAGCCTCCATTATGGCGGGGGTGTAGGTTGGGAAGCGTGTCCGGGTTCTCTCAGACTCGATGGCAACTGTTCCGGGCAGCCGCCCCGGCGGTGCTCGTGACACTGCTCGCGGCCTGCGGTGGCGGTACCTCCACTTCCTCGACCGTCTCCGATTCGATCGACACCGCGTTGATCTCGGCCGACATGCCGGTCATCGATGGGTCCACCTCCACGGAGCCGATGCGACGGCTCCTCTACTGCGGCTTGATGGAGATGGAGTGCGGGTGGGAGGACCACTCATTCTCCGAACACATCACCGTGTGGCCATCCGAGATGGACCTGGAGTACGACGGATTCCTCTCCGACCTCCCGACGTCCGGTACCCACGGCTCCTATGAGACGCTCATCGCAGGCGAGTCGGATCTGATCATCGTGGCGCGGGGTCCCTCCGGGGACGAGGTGGATGCCGCACGCAGCGCCGGGGTGGAGTTCGTGATCGCACCGGTGGCCCTCGACGCCTTTGTGTTCATCGTCAACGACCAGAACCCGATCCCGGGACTCTCCCTCAGCCAGATCCGCGAGATCTTCAGCGGACAGATCACCGATTGGTCCGAGGTAGGGGAGATCGCCCGCCCGATCCAGCCCTACCAGCGCAACGAGACATCGGGCAGCCAGCAGTTGATGCTCACTCTGGTGATGGGCGACCTGCCGATGGTCGAAGCGCCGGACATGCTGATGCACTTCACGATGGGCGGGCCGTTCAACTCCCTCAGCTACGACGGCGATGGAATCGGATACTCCGTCTACTACTACACCGTCAACATGCAACCGCACGAGACCGTCAGGATGATCGCCGTCGACGGTGCCTCACCGACGGCGGATTCGATCCTCGACGGCTCCTATCCCCTCACCTCCGAGGTCTTCGCCGTGATCCGGGCCGGTGATGGCGGCTCCACCCGGGCGCTCTTCGATTGGCTGCAGACCGAGGAAGGCCAGGAAGCCGTCGAAGCCACGGGGTATGTCCCGCTCCCCTGACAACCGGACCATCCCAGCCTCTCCCGGATGTTGATACCCCCATGGACGGCCCGACCATCTCTCCGCACTGATCTCGATGCTGCGCTCCCGGCGCCGCCGCAGCCCCAACCCGGGAGGAACCGGCGCCGCCGGAGTCGGGGGCTTCGACGAGATCCTCGATTTGGTCGCGTCCGGTGGGGTGGCCGCCATCCCGGCAGGGCCCATCGCCGAATACGTGCAGGCGGTGGCACGGGTGGACCCCGACACCCTCAGCCGGGACGGGGCACTCGCGTACCGGCTCAACCTCTACAACGCAGGAGCGCTCGCCCCGGCCCGCCGGGCATTCGATGCCACCGAGCAGACGGTGCTGCGGATGCCGGGAGGGTTCTCGGAGCCGTTCGTCGAGGTGGCCGGCAGGGGTGAGGCCGCAACACACCGGCAGCAGACCAGGTCACGGTGCGGATTGCCGCTCGTTCGGCGGGTGGCATCTGGACGAGCGACATCTAGTTCGAGGCGACCCTCGCCTCGGCGATACGGCGCGCCGCCAGGTCGATGTACTCCTGCTCCGTGTCGTACCCGATGTAGTGACGCCCGGCTTCGACGGCCGCTACGGCCGCAGACCCGGATCCGATGAACGGATCGAGCACCAGGTCGCCCTTGAAGGTGTACAACTCGATCAACCGCCGCGGCAGGTCCACCGGGAATGGTGCAGGGTGGCCGATCCTGCGGGCGGAGGCGGGAGGGATGGTCCACATCGACACGGTCGCCTCGAGGAAGTCGTCGCGGCCGATGGTGTCCTCGCCGATCCGTAGCCGCCGATACGAACCCTTGCTGGCCACCAACACGTACTCGTGGAGATCGCGCAGAGTGGGGTTCTTGGCAGACTGCCACGACCCCCAGGCACAGGATCCGCCCGCCCCCTTGGCCTTCTGCCACACGATCTCTCCGCGCAACAGGAATCCGAGGTCTCCCAACAGACCCGCCACATGGTGGTTGAGGGCCAGATAGGGCTTGCGGCCCAGGTTGGCGACGTTGATCGCCACCCGGCCCCCCGGTTCGAGCACCCTGTGGGTCTCCGCGAGGACCCTGGCCAGCAGACCCAGGTACTCATCGAGGCTGAGATCCTGGTCGTACT
>CBDUUY010000187.1:0-4885 GCA_965370535.1 uncultured bacterium | reverse complement strand
GAGGCACCTCTGACCTCACCCAACCCTGAGCCGGTCTCCCCGGCACCGACACCCGACAGCGCCCGACCCCCACCAACCCTTCCGGCAGCGTCCCGGCTGATTACGTCTACCCGGTCGGGCCCGGCCCCCAGTCGATCCAGATCGCCTCGGGTTCGGCGCGGTCGATCATGACCGGTAGCCGGGTGCCCGGGGTGAGACGTCCCACCTGGGACAGCGGCACTATCTGCTGAACACTCACCGGGTACGGCGGCCGGCCTTTCACGAAGACCAGCAGGTCGATCTCCATCACGGGTTGCATGTTCACAACCGTGCCGGTGTCCCGGGCGGCATTCACCTGTGCGGTGGCCGGATCACCCGACTCCGCCAGTCCCGCCGCAGCGGTCTGGCGGGCCATCATCTCGCTGGTGGCTTCGAGTGCCGCAGAGGCGTCGCGCATCTGGGCGGCAGGATCGACGCCCTTCGACATCTCCTTGCCCTGTTTGGACAGCTTCCTCAGGTCCTTCAGGAATCCCATGATCGAGACCTGCTCAGAGCGAACGGGCTTGCTGGTACAGGGTGCCGAAGTGGACGGAGAGCGCCATGTGGCCTTTGAACCGCTCGTTCCACCCGTCGTAGGCCTCCTGCCATGCGTCCGGCGTCAGGCCGTGCAATTGCACGAAGCTCTCGATGCCGGCCTGGTCGAGTTTCCGGTCCCCGACAGCCTTGGCCAACTCGGCGTACTTCTCGATCGTGACCCCGGCGATCGGTTCGAGCAGTTGAGGATCAAACGCCCCGGCGGCACCGGCAGACTGGCCTGCCGCCATCTGAGCCGCCTGCATCTCCTGGGCCTGCTCCTGCATCTCCTGGGCCTGCTCGATGAGTCCGGGTGCCTCGGACACCGCTTTCTTCATGTCCTTGAACTTCTTGAACGCGGCCATGGCTCTCCTCCCTTGATCGCAGTGCGTCTGCCCACCTAAAACTAGTCCCACACGCCGCCGGGCGGGTCGGGGGCCGGAGTCCCACAGGGTGGCCCCCAGCAGTATCAGACCCGCGGTGGCCGGGTCCCCTGCCTTGTCGACGATGCAAGGATCGTCGCGGCGCTCCGCCTGCTTGTTCTCGGTCCCCCTCCGGCCTTGGGCTCTCCCCTCAGCCGACGATCAGACCATCTCGATCGATGTCGGGGGATAGGACGTAGCCGCCCTGCAAGGTGGCGGCCAGAGAGATCCTGACCGCTTCCGATGTCTCGGCGGTCACGAACGCCAGCACCGACGGCCCTGCGCCGCTCCAGCAGGCGTGCAATGCCCCCGCCTCCGCAGCGGCTTCTATCAACCGTCCCGTGACCGGGGACAGGTGAGCCCTGCGGGATTCGTGCAACTCGTCCCCGGCCGCCCCGGCCAGTGCCACCGGGTCGCCGGTTCGCAACCCTTCGAGGAGCAGAACGATTCGGGCCGAGGTCCGGGCCGCCACCCCTGTCTCCACAGGGCCGGCGGTCGCCCGGCGTGCCTGCTCAGTGGGCAACGTCGCATCGGGCACAGCCACCAGCACCGTCAACGACGGATGCAGATCGAGGAACCGGATCTCCCCCGTCGCCCCAACGGCCACCATGCCCCCGTACAGCGCCGCCGCCACGTTGTCGGCGTGCCCCTCGACACCGGCGACGATCGGGAGGAGCTCATCAGCATCAACAGAGGCTCCGGCGATCTCCCGGGCCGCACCGGCCGTCGCCACGATCAGGGCAGCACTCGACCCGAGTCCCCGCGCCAGTGGGATCTCGCTCTCGATCTCCACCCGCAACGGCCCGCTCCCGGGCGCCGCTGCCTCGGCGGTGCGGCGCACCAGATCGAAGCCTCCCGCATCGGCGGGAACACCCCCGGAGAGGATCGACCACTCCGCCGCCGCCTCGACGGCCACCCGGCACCGCAGATCGAGAGCCAATGCCAGCACGTCGTAGCCGGGCCCCAGATTTGCAGATGACCCGGGGGCGGTCGCCGTGATCACGATGGCTCGATGAAGATCCGGGTCGCCTTCGGTTCGGCTTCCCGGATCTCGTCCTCGACCCGATCGATCACCGCTTCCAGCGCCGCTCCGGTGAGACCATCCTCGATGCCTATATCCATGTTGACCAGGATCTCCTCAGGTCCCAGGTGCATCGTCAGCAGCCGATCGACCGTCTCGACCTCCGGCACAGAAAGCGTCGCCGCCCGGATCGCAGAACGGGACGCCCTGCCCGCCGACTCACCCACCAGCAAACCCTTGGTCTCTATCGCAAGGATCCAGGCGGTCGCCCCCAGCATCACGCCGATGATCATCGAAGCCAGGCCGTCCCACTGGGTATTGCCGGTGAAGTGCGCCAGCAGCAGGCCTCCGGCCGCCACCATCACCCCGAGAACAGCGACGGAATCCTCGAACAGCACAACCAGCAGCGTGGGATCCTTGGCCTCACGGATGGATCGCCACATCTTGCGGTTCCCCCGGCGGCGATTGAACTCCTTGAGGGCGGGCCGAAACGCCACGAATATCTCCAGCAAGGCGGCCACCCCCAGCACGATCAGGCTGA
This sequence comes from uncultured bacterium, assembly GCA_965370535.1. GTDB lineage: Bacteria > Actinomycetota > Acidimicrobiia > Spongiisociales > UBA11373 > JAHJML01. The sequence continues at coordinate 2,349 of CBDUUY010000187.1, read as the reverse complement.
AGATGAGGCCGCCCTCCGACTCGTGAGGGTGGCGCACACGGTCCAGGCCCTCCATGAAGGCAACGACCCCGCCGCCGACGAACAGGAACACCGCCACCATGAAGGCCCAGAAGTAGGCCTCCTTGCCCCGGCCGAAGGCGAAACGCGCCGTGGCATCGAACCGTGCGGCGGTGCTGCCCCGCAACAGGAACAATTGGTTGCCGGTGTCGGCCACCGAGTGGAAACCCTCCGCCAGCATCGCCGAACTGCCGCTAATACCGGCCGCCACAAACTTGATGACGGCGATGGAACTGTTGGCGATCAACGCCAGAACGACGACGGTACGGGATTCGGAACTCGCCATGGCCCGGGAGTCTACGGCCGCTATGCCGTCGAGCAGACGTGCTCGATGAAGCCCAGCATCCTCCGGTTCCACTGGGCGGGGCTGCGCCACTCGGAATGCCCGCCGGGGAAGAACGAGATCTCCTTGGGATGGCCGAGGGCGTCGTAGAGAGCCATGGCCGATCGGCGGGAGAAGATCTCGTCGTCGTCTGCGTTCATCATCAGCACAGGGCGAGGTGCGATATGGGCCGCCGGAACCCCCGGGTCGGTGAGTGCCAGCAGGTCCTCCAGGTCGTCTGCATCGTCGAAGCGCTCCGGGATCGAGACCACAGTGGACCCTCCCACCACCAGGATCCCTGCCAGCAACCGCTCGTCGGTGGCAAGCAGGTGGCACCCGAGCACAGCGCCCATCGAGATACCCATATAGACGATCGGCACACCCTCACCGAAACGGGCCTCGACCGCATCGATCAGCGATCTCTGATCCTTGACCCACCGGGTCAGCAGGTCGAGGTCGGTGATCGTCACCCTGGGCACCGGTCCCTCACCGGCCCGATCGCCGTGCAAGGGGGCGTCGGCCGCCACTAACGAGATGCCCCTGCGTGCCCACTGCATCCCCGGCCCCCGCAGGTACTGCGCCTTGCGGCTGTTGTCCCTGCCGTGGCCCCCGATCACCACAGGCCCGGGTTCGGGAGAAAGGTAGGCGTCGGCCAGTACCTCTTCCCCCCGGGACCCCAACAACCGCCACGTCTCCTGGGTGTGGCCGCGTTGCCGGGTGCCGTCGACCACCTCGGCAGCGCCACCGGCCGTGTACCCGAAATCCATAGGGCTCAGATCTCCAGCCATCGCTCCTCCACATGCCGCACCGTGCCGCCCAGCGAGGCGGCCGACGGGTTCCACGCCAGTGAGATCGTGGACGGGTGGCCGATCTCGTCACCCTGCTCTATGGACAACCGGCCCTCCCTTTCTCCCTCGAAAGAGAGGACGGCGGCCAACGCAGCGGCGGCGCTGCCGGTGGCCGGATCCTCGGGCACCCCCAACCCGGCGGCAAAGAACCGTGCCTTCACCCGATCACCGTCCCGGGCGAACAGATAGGAGGCCTCGGCGGCGGGGCCGTCCAGCAGGGCGGCGAAGTCGGGGGAGGCTGCCGCCACCTCTTCGGCCGAGGGGGCCTCCACCACCAGGTACGGGAGCGGCATCCGGGCCCACCAGATCCGGCCGGTGCTCGGCAGACGGGCGGCGGCGGCGATGTGCATTCCGTCGGCTGGGACTTCGACATCGGTGACCATCGGCGTATCCACCCACACCTGCTCGCCATCCACCCGGAAGGGGATCTCCCCCACGCCGCACTGCAAACGGCCGGCGCCCTTGCCCTGGTGAACGCCGGTCATCCAGGCCGCCCCCACCAACGGATGGCCGGCAAACGGCATCTCGGCGGCCGGGGTGAAGATGCGCACGAAGGGGCCGTCACCTTCCCCGTCGTGCAAGAAGACCGTCTCGGAGAACCCCAGATCGGTGGCGATACCCTGCATGGCATCTGTGTCGAGGCCGGACACGTCGGTCACCACCCCGAGGTGGTTCCCCCCGGTTTCTCCTCTGGTGAACACGCGAACTATTTGGCATGAGCGCATGGGCCGACCCTAACCCGGGGAGACACTGGTGCCCCGGCCGGGAGGGTTGGTGATGCCGACGGCGAGGACGGGGCGCCACCGGACGTCCTGAACGCGGTAGACGTAGCCGGTCGGGTAGGGCGGCGAGGCGGTACCCGGTAACGTCACACCCGATGCCGGAGATTCTCGACCTCGACAGCCTGCTCGCCCAGATGGTGCTGGTGCTGGGGGTCGTTCTCCTGGCAGGCAATGCATATGCCCTCTTCATGGATCACCGCGGAGTCGAGTCCAAGGAAGAAGAGGGCGAGATTCGCAGGCCCCGGGCATGGTTCCTGCTGGCGTTGGGCGCTCTCATCTCCTGCTGGGGCCTCTTCAGCCTGATCGCCTGAACCCGTTGAGCGGCCACATCGATGGGCTA
>CBDUUY010000186.1:0-4890 GCA_965370535.1 uncultured bacterium | reverse complement strand
CCATACGGACCTTGCGTCTCAGACCGCCGGGCCACGGCGGACTCCTGCGACGACTGGGGCGAAACGCACCTCCGGGTCCGGCGGGGCGTCGTTGCGGCCGCAACGGGATTCCGGCCTCCTGGAGGACCCGCCACGGTTGCTCAGGAGTGAACGGGTTCTCGGTCGGCCGCAGCGGCGGCGCGTCGTCGGTGGCGTTGGCGGCCGCCACCGGGCGCCGATCGAGAACCGAGAGGTGATGGGCGACTCTGTCTCAGGATGTCCCGTCCTCGCCCGACAGGAAGCCCCGGGTGGCGTGGAAGAGGGCCTTGTCGAAGAAGAGGACGATGCGGCGGCTGAGCTCCATGACGCGGTAGACATCTAGAGGGTTGGCCAGCACTTGATGCTCGCGCGCAAAGGTCCAAATCTCCTTGCGGAGCAGGGTGAGGGCGCTGATCAACTCGGCCAGGTCGACGCCCTGCTGGGCGCGACGCCTGCCAACCTCGAAGTAGAAGGCCTCCACCGCGTCGCCCTGTTCCTTGTCGAGCAGCCAGCTGCAGAATTGAGAGAGCGCCTCGTACGCCGCGTCCTTGATGCCGAGGAAATCCGGCCGGGCGTAGGAGGCGGTCGTCCGATCTTGGCGGACCACCTCGAGCCACCGGTCGTAGATCTCGTCGGCGCGCTCTTCGACCAGGGTCACCAGAGCGTCGGACAGCATGTCCTCCCCGCTGTCGGAGTACAGGCGGGCGAAGGAGTCCTGAATCGCCCAGGGTTCCCGATGCAATGCCGCGCACATCTGCACCGCTTCGGTGTGGGCGTCGAAGGCCAGGGTGGGAAGCTCCGCAAGCGAGAAGTAGGAGAGCGCCCCGGCGTCGTCTCCTGGAGCCTCGGTGCCTCCCGTCCTTTCCACCTCGAAGCAGATGAAGAGCAGGTCACCGTAGAAGTCGTCCGACGAGGAGTGCGCCACCAGCAAGCGGTGGATCTTCCCCACGACTCCGGTCTCCTCGCGCAGTTCTCGCAACGCCGCCTCGTCGATGGTCTCATCGAGCTCCGCAAAACCGGTCGGCAGGCACCACATTCCCGCATGCGGTTCGTTGCGGCGCCGGACGAGCAGGACCTCCCTGAGGTCGTTCAAGACGACCGCGGCCGCCACCGGCAGCGGATTGCGATAGGCGACCCTGCCGCAGTCTCCGCAAACATCGCGCGGCCGGCCCTCGAGTTCCATGGTCACCAGCTTCGCTCCGCAGCGCTCGCAGTAGCCGTAATTCATGGTCGATACGGCTCCGTGCTGATGAAGGCGGTGTCGTCCTTCTCTATGGTGACGTGGCCGCTGCCGACCAGCAGGTCCTGGGCCCGTTCCAGCAGTTCCGCCGCCTGGTTTGGGCCGACGGTCTGGGCCGGCAGCAGCGACGGCAGTTTGAAGCGGAGCAATGCCAGGTAGTCGTCGAGATCCTCGGGACGAAAAATCAGTTCATTGCGGTAGGGGCGGCTCTCGACGGAGGCGAAATGCTCTGCGAGTCTGGCTCCGCCATTCTCCGCCGAGAACTCGAGGAGCACGCTGTGCAACTCGGAGTGCTGCGGGGCGAATCCGATCGTCTCGAGCAAGTACTCGAAGTGCGACTCGCTGTGGGTCAGGCTCACGAAGAAACCATCCGGCTTCAGGACCCGCGCCACTTCCGGGATGACACCGGGGAAGTAGTAGAGGGAGTATGAGGCGATGACTGCATCGAAGGATTCCGCAGGAAATTCGAGGTGCGAGTCGAGCCTGCTGCAAACGAATTCGGCCGAACCCGCCACCGCCTCGGCCCGGGCCAGAAACACCTTCCGGTTGTTGGGGTGCATGTCCACGCCGACGATCTCCGCGTCCGGCGGGATGTTGCCGGCGAGGGCGTCGACCATGAAGCCGAAGCCACAACCGAGATCGAGCAGACGGGCAACACCGGTCAGATCGATGTCCCGCAACGCATGGTGGCGCACATCTGTGCGATTCGTGGAGTAGCGGCGGATGATGTGGGAGACCGCCTCGTGGGTAGCGGGCTCCGTGTAGGCAGCAAGTGAGGGCCTATCCATGTGGTCTGATTATCGCGCGTCGAATCGAACCGGGACTCAGTCGGGGGGTCTCCCCAGGGGGAGGGGTGTGGCGGGACTATCTGAGAGTGGGGAAATCAGGTTCCGTGCCTCGCTACGCGGTCCCTCTGTATGATTCGGATGCTGCCGGATGGGAGGCATCACGTGACCATCGACGCCGACGCTCCGTGGGGTCCGTCGTCAAGACTGTGGTCCGCGGTTTGAGCCACCAGGGTGGTTCGGCGGGAGCCCCTTCCCGGCCCATGCTCGAACCCTTCGTCACTCCGGCGGGGAAGGTTCCCACGTGACTGATCGGCACCGGACCGACGCGACCGAATCGTTGCTGGCCCGGGTGGCCGAGATCTGGGTGCAGTTGGCCGGTGCGGATCCGGAGCGGCTCGCCGCCGACACGCGCTCCTCCTACGTCGCGGCCGAGGAGGGTTCCGGAGAGTTCCGACTCCCGGTCTGGGGGTGCGAAGCGCTGATCGCCTTCCCGGGGTTCGCAGCGACGTGGCTCGACAATGCGGAGACGGTTGATCCGTTGACTGCAGCCCTGCTCGCGAATTACTTCGAGACGTCCGATGGAACACCTGAGGCGGGAAGCCGTATCGCTTTCAGCGAGTTGCGAGAGGGAACCTTCTATGCCCAGGCCTTCCAGGGCTACACCGGCGGCGAGCTCGCAAGAGCGTTCGGCAACGACGCCGAGTCTCTTGCGAAGGCTGCCGGGAACATCGGTGGACTGCCGGAGCCGCTGGCAGATCATGCCTTCTCGTTCCGCGTCCTCCCCCTCGTCTCGGTGGCGATTGCCTGCTGGCTCGGTGACGAGGACATCGGCCCTTCCTACCGGGTTCTGTTCGATGCCGCCGTTGGGCACCACCTCCCCACCGGCGTGTGCGCCATCGTGGGCAGCAGTCTCACCCGCCGCCTGATCGCCGCTCACAGCGAATCGGCCGGAACCGGCTCTGCCTAGAACAGCCCCTTCACCTTGCCGGTCTCCACGTCCACATCGATGCCCCGGTAGGCGGGGTTCGAGGCAGTCCCCGGCATCAGCTTGATGGCGCCGGACACCGGTACCACGAAGCCGGCACCCTTGTACACCAGGATGTCCCGGATCGGCAGCGTCCATCCGCGCGGGCGCCCCTTGAGGGCGGGATCGTGCGACAGGCTCAGGTGGGTCTTGACCATGCACATGCCGAGTTCCGAGATGTCCGGGTCGGCCTCCAGTACGTCGATCTTCGTTTGCGCTTCCTCCGTGTAGGAGACGCCGTCGGCGCCGTACACCTCACGGGCGATCAGGTCGATGCGCTCCCGCAGCGGCATGCTCAGGTCGTACAGGAACTTGAAGTCGGGCTTCTCCTCGCAGGCCTCGATTACCACTTCGGCAAACTCGATGGCGCCATCGCCACCCTCCAGCCAGTGCTGGGACACCGCGGCCAGCGCCCCGTTCTCCTCGGCGATCCTGCGCACCAGTGCGAGCTCCGCGTCGGTGTCGGTGTGGAAGCCGTTGACGCAGACGACCGGTTTCACGCCGCTCTTCTTCACCGTCTCTATGTGCGCGATCAGGTTCTCGCAGCCGTCCTCGAGGAGCTTCAGGTTCTCCTCGCGGTAGGCCGCGTCGAGAGGGATCCCCGGTTTCACGTCGGGGCCGCCTCCGTGCATCTTGAGCGCTTGCGTGGTGGCGACGATCACGATCGCATTCGGCTCGATGCCCGAGACCCGGCACTTGAGGTTCCAGAACTTCTCGAACCCGATATCGGCCCCGAACCCACTCTCCGTCACGTGGTAGTCGGAGAGCTTGGTGCCCAGCCGGTCGGCGATGATCGAACTCTGGCCGATGGCGATATTGGCAAACGGGCCGGCGTGGACGAACACCGACTGGCCCTCCAGCGTTTGCATCAGCGTCGGGTTGAGACTGTCGACCATCCAGGCCGTCATCGCCCCGTCGACTTCGAGGTCGGCGGTGGTCACCGGGGCCCCCGCCTTGTTGTAAGCGACGATGATCTTGGCGATCCGTCTGCGCAGGTCGGCCAGGTCGGTGGCTACCGCCAGGATGGCCATCAGCTCGCTGGACACGGTGATCTGGAACCCCGAGTCCATCTCGTAGCCGTCCATCTTCCCGCCCCGGCCGATAACGATGTTGCGCAGCGACTGCGCACAGAAGTCCATGGCCCATCGGAGCTCGACCCGCTCTGGGTCGATGTCCAACCGGGTCAGGTTGCTCTTGGCCAGCCGGGCGTCGTCGTAGTTGCGCTCGTGCTGCATGCGTGAGGTGAGTGCCACCATGGCCAGGTTGTGGGCGTTGGTGATGCTGTCGATGTCCCCGGTCAGCCCCAGGCAGAAGGGGGTGAGTGGTATGCACTGGGAGAGCCCCCCGCCGGCGGCCGAGCCCTTGATGTTGAAGGTCGGGCCGCCGCTCGGCTGCCTGATGGCGCCGGTGACGCTCTCGCCGAGCTTGCCCAGGCCCTGGATGAGCCCGATGGCCGTGGTGGTCTTGCCCTCCCCCAGTGGAGTCGGTGTGATGGCGGTCACATCGATGTACTTGGCCTGCGGCGCCGATTCGAGGCGGTCGAGGACCGCCCGGTAGTCGACTCTGCCGAGCCACTTGCCGTGGGGGATCAACTCGTCGCCCTGGAGGCCGAGTTCCTGCCCCAGTTGATTGAAGGTCTTCATCGACGCCTCGGCGGCCTCGGCGACCTCCCAATCGGCCAGCTTCGTCGGATCGAGCTTGGTCGTCATGGTGCTCCACTCCGTGCTCTCGTCGGACCTGGACCATCGGATCACGGGTCGGTGGGGCCGGGCCCCGTGCCGTCGGTCGCGGGCTCACTCTCTCGCAGCCGTCGGCCCGGC
>CBDUUY010000185.1:0-4910 GCA_965370535.1 uncultured bacterium | reverse complement strand
AAGCATCCACGAACGCGAACACCCCCCAGGCCAGGATTAATCAACAGCGTCCTAGTTCAACGAGTTCCGCCGGGCCACCTCGCCGAGCCAGCGGGCGCTGGGCTTGACCGTGCGCTCCTGGGTGCTGCGATCCACTGCGATCAACCCGAATGCGGGCCCGTACCCGAGCGCCCACTCGAAGTTGTCGAGGGCACTCCAGTAGGTGTAACCCTCGACGGGGATGCCATCGGCCAGACAGCGCAGCACACCTTCGAGTGCCCTCCGCACATACTCGATACGGCGGGTGTCGTCGGAGGCCGCAATGCCGTTCTCGGTCACCAGCACCGGCAGGCCGGTGATCCCGTGGGCCCGTCGGATGGCTCCCTCCAGGGCCTCAGGCCAGAACTCGTACCCCATCAGGGTGGTCTCCACACCGTCCTCGGGGCCCAGCAGTCCCGCAGGGCCCACCCGGTTGCGGGTGTAGGTCTGCACCCCGAAAAAATCGTCGCCGGCGGTGGCCTCGAAGAACACGTCCTCGTCGGGCCCGCGCAGCGCCTCCACCATCTCCTCGCCGCCGTCCACCGCCACCCAATCCGGCAGCGCCATGGTCAACCCGACCGGCGCAGGAGACACGGAGCGGACCGCCTCCACCGCCCGCCGATGACCTGCCGCCAGCACCTCACCTGCTCCGGCACGCAAGCCGGGGTCGTGCTCCCCCGGTGGGAAGACGCCCACCAGGTATCCCAGGGTGGCGACGATGTTCGGTTCGTTGATGGTGCAGAACCGGCTCACCCGGTCCCCGAGGCGAGCAGCCACCTTCTCGGCGAACCTGCCAAATCGCTCGGCCGTAGCCGGTTCGATCCACCCTCCCCCTGCTGCCACCCAGCGCGGATTGGTGAAGTGATGCAGGGTGACGACCGGATTCAACCCCAGGCCCAGGCATGTATCGGCCATACGGTCGTAGTGATCGAGAGCCGCAGAGGAGAACTCCCCGTCCTCTGGTTCGATGCGGCTCCACTCCACCGAGAAGCGGTAGGAGCGGAATCCCAGTTCGGCCAGCAGCGCCAGGTCGTCGGGGTAGCGGTGATAGTGATCGCAGGCGTCACCGCTGGGCTCCGCACACGGCGAGGCGGAATCGTGCTCCCACGCCCACCAGTCGTTGTTCCAGTTGCCGCCCTCCACCTGGTGGGCCGCGGTGGCCGTGCCCCACACGAACCCGTCCGGGAAACACCCGCCCATCGCTACCTGCCCTTGAAGTCGGGTTCCCGCTTCTCCAGAAACGCCGTGATCCCCTCGACCATGTCCTCCGAGCCGAGACAGACACTCTGGGCCTGCGACTCGAATTCGATGGCCTCGTCGAACGACATGCCCAGTGACCGGTCGAAGCCCATCTTGATGAACCGCTGGGCCACCGGCGCCCCCACCGCCAGTTCGGCTGCCGTCTCCCCGGCGGCATCGAGGAGACCGTCGGCGGGCACCACCCGGGCCACCATGCCGCAGGCCAGAGCCTCTTCGGCTTCGACGATGCGCCCGGTCAAAGCCAATTCCTTGGCCTTGGCGAGGCCGATGAGACGGGGCAGCAGCCAGGTGCCACCGAAGTCCACCGTCAGGCCGCGCCGCACGAAGATCTCCGAGAACCGTGCCTTATCGCTGGCGATCACCACGTCACAACCCAGCGCCAGGTTCATGCCGGCTCCCACGGCCACACCATCCACAGCGGCCACCGTGGGTTTGCTCAGACCATGCAGCGCCCTGCCGGCGGTGGCGACGTTCTGCATCCATTCGTAGCGGGTCACAGCGGATGTGAGCCCTGCGATGTCACCACCGAGATCGGCGCCCGAGCAGAAGTCAACGCCGTTCCCGGTGATGACCAAGACCCGCTGATCAGAATCGGAGAACTCACCGACCAGTTCCGCAAGGTGCAGCCATCCCTCCCGGGGAACGGCGTTGCGGCGCTGCGGGTTGTCGATGGTCAGGCGGCGGATCGGTCCTTCGTCAATGATCGAGAACATGGCGCAGACACTACCCAGACGGGATGTGGGGCACCCCTACCATGCCCCCGTGGGCATCTACCCCTTCCGCAGACGGCGGACCACACTCGTCGATGGTGTCACGGGCGCCGGGTTCTTCCCGGCGGCCGTGGCACTGGTGTTGTGGCCGGGCCTTTCGGCGTAGAGGCCGCCTCTCCGGTACAGCCATACGCAGCCCGCAAGCGCTACGTCTGCCCCGGCTGTGGCGGATGGATAGCGATCGGCGAGGGTCACCTGGTGATCGTGCCCGAACTGGCCCCCGACCTGCGCCGTCACTGGCACCGGGCCTGCTGGGATCGGGAATTGCGACGCCGTCACGGCCGCGCCGGGAGGGCCGTCTGACCGTATGCCGGTTCGACATTCCCAACGTATTTCGATATATTGCGAAATATGCAAGTACGAACCGGGGGAGGCAAGGCACTCGAAGCAACCGATCGCCACGCCGAGGCCTTCAAGGCCCTCGCTCACCTGACCAGGTTGAGGGTGTTCTTCCTCCTCGCCGGAGAGGCCGGGGAAGTGGCGGCCGGAGAGATCGCAGAGACCCTGGGCGTGCCCGGCCCCACCCTGTCCCGGCACCTCGACGTGCTGCGCAGGTCGGGCCTCATCCGGAGCCGTCGCGAGGAGCGATTCGTCTATTACTCGGTCGCCCCCGAGATGGCCACCGATCTCGTCCGCCTTCTCTCCGCCTGCTGTTGAAAGGAACCCCATGACCAGGACCGACAGGGAGATTCGCTCCGCCGTCCGCACCAACTACGCCACCATCGCCCTCACCGAGGCATCATGCTGCTCACCCGATGAGCCGGAAGCGTCCGGTGTCGACTACGACCCCGCCGACCTCTCCAACCTGCCGGATGAGGCGATCATGGGCCTCGGGTGCGGCAACCCCGTGGCCATGGCCGGGATCGTCGAAGGCGAGACCGTGCTGGATCTCGGATCCGGCGGGGGCATCGACGTCTTCCTCGCCGCCCGCCGGGTGGGATCGTCGGGCCGGGTCATCGGCGTGGACATGACCCCCGAGATGCTGGAACGGGCCCAAGCCAACGCTGCCCGCGCCGGCCTCGACAACGTCGAGTTCCGGCAGGGCCTCATCGAGGACCTGCCCGTCGAGGACGCCACCGTCGATGTGATCATCTCCAACTGCGTCATCAACCTGGCCCCCGAAAAGGCCCCGGTGTTCGCCGAGGCGTTCCGGGTGCTGCGGTCCGGTGGGCGCCTGGTGGTCTCCGACGTGGTCACCGACGCAGCCCTGCCCGAGGAGGTCCGCGACGACCTGGGCTCCTGGTCGTCGTGTGTGGGTGGAGCGCTCCCCCAGGACGACTACCTCGCAGCCATCACCGAAGCAGGGTTCACCGGAGTCGAGGTGCTCAAGAGGGAAGGCGATGGGCCGATCGCCAGCGCCACCGTGCGGGCCTCCAAGCCGTAGGAGAACGCACGGCCGGCGACACTCAGCAGACCCCCGGCAGCCACCGGACCTCGGCCCCGCCGGGGGTGAGCCGGACGGTCACCAGGTCGTAGCGCTGGGGGCGGCGGGCCATCCGGGCTCCCGAACGACGCACCCGATCCGCCTTGAGATCGGTGAACTCCTCGACGGGATCGGCACCGACGCGGGTCTTGACCTCGACCGCCACCAGGGAACCGCCCATCGTCACCAGCAGATCGATCTCACCGGGCCACATGCGGAGGTTGCGTGCCAGGACCGCGGCACCGCGGCGGATCAGGAATCCTTCGGCGATACGTTCTCCGAGGGCACCGACCGACCGGCGGCTCAGATATCGATCTCGGGGAGCTCGGGGTGCTCCAACTCTTCGACGTTGATATCGCGGAAGGTCATGACCCGTACCTGCTTGAGGAAACGGGCCGGCCGATACATGTCCCATACCCAGGCATCCTTGAGCTCGATCTGGAAGTAGACGGAGCCGTTGGAGCCCTTGGTCTGGATGTCGACCTCGTTGGCCAGGTAGAAGCGGCGCTCGGTCTCGACGACGTAGCGGAACATCGGGAGCACATCGCGGTACTCGCGGTAGATCTGCAACTCGACGTCGGACTCGTAACGCTCGAGATCTTCTTCGCTCATCTCTTCTCCTGGTGCCGGGATCGGCCGCTGCGGGATGATACCGCTGCAGCGTTCGGTGGCTCCGGACGGCCTGGTCCCTTCATACCGCCCCGGTGTGACACCACCATCAGACCCCGCCCCAGCGGCTCGGCGGCCACACCATGACGAAGGCCCTGCCGATGATGTCCCCTTCGGGGATCGGCCCGAAAGCACGGCTGTCGTGGCTGCTGCCGCGGTTGTCCCCCATCACGAACACGAACCCCTCAGGAATCTCCCGGGGCCCGAAGTTGCGCAACCTGACGCCCTCGTCGAGATAGGGCTCGTCTATCCCCACGCCGTCGATGTAGACCTGTTGCTCGCGGATCTCGATGGTCTCTCCCCCAACTGCGATCACCCGTTTGATGAGCGCCGAGTCGGGAGACGAGACGCCCAACGACTCACCGATGTGCCTGAACACCGCACCCAGCAGCGACTCGCCGTCGTCTTCGCGATTCGGGTTGTCGAACACCACGATATCGCCGCGAGACGGGCTGCCGAAGACATACGAGAGCTTGTTGACCATCACCCGGTCGCCCTCGGTGAGCGTCGAGAACATCGACTCCGACGGGATATAGAAAGCCTGCACCAGGAACGTCTTGATCAGCACCGCCACGACCAGGGCGACGATGATGAGAACCGGCAACTCGCGCCAGAACGACCTGTTGGCGTCCTCGCGCTCCCCCCGTTCGGTGGCCTCGGCGCGCAGCCTCTCCAGAGCCTCCCTGGTCTGCTCCTCATCGGCGATCACCGAAAACGGATCAATGGGGCTGTTGGAACCGGCAGCCAGATCATCGATCAGGTCGTCGGCT
>CBDUUY010000184.1:0-4911 GCA_965370535.1 uncultured bacterium | reverse complement strand
ACGAACAGACCGACATCAGTCAGCCACAAACCCGATTGTTCAACACGCTCCTAGGAGTTTGCTGAATAGCGCCGTTGCTCAGGTCGGCGGCCGGGCGCGCCAATCGCACGGACGAGGTTTCGCCACTCCTTGTATGGAATGGCGGAGCCGAGGACACAGCGAGTGGCGATGATCTGGTCGTCGAGATGAGTGACATGCATTGTTCAGCGGGCTTCTAGGTAGGGTCGGTCCGCGCACCCCGGTGGGCGGACCGCGACCATCTGGAGAGAACATGACCACAGCCGGCGCAGACAGGTCTGCACCGGTGTCCGTGCTGATCGGCCTCACCGGCGGGTTCGGGCTGTTGCTGATCGGCGCAACCCTCGGCGCCCTGGTCGGATCGTGGTGGTGGCCTCTCGATCTGCTCTCATCGTTCCATCCGCAATACGCCGTGCTGCTGACCCTGGTCGGGTTGATCCACCTGCTGCTGCGGAGCAGGGCTACGGCGGTGTGGCTGCTGGCCGTAGCGTGCGTCAATGCCGCGATCGTGGCTCCCTCCCTGGTGGGCGGCGGCCCCGACGACGATGCCCCCGGTCCACATCTGAGTGTCATGTCGTTCAACGTCGGTGTGAGCAATCCGATGCGCCGGGAAGTGGCCCGGTACGTCGACCAAGAGCGGCCCGATCTGCTGTTCTTGTTGGAGAGCAGCTTCGAGTGGGAGGACACCCTCGAGCGGTGGGGTCCGCCGATGGCCGTGATTGCCATTGTGCCCAGGGGCCGGGTATCGGGGATAACGGTGATGGCCGATACCTCGATCCAGGCCAGGTCGGTGCCGGTCTCATTCGCCGATCCAGGGGAAGTGGTTGCGGTGGAGGTGACGCTCGGGTCGGAGCGGGTCGTGGTACTCGGTATCCATCCGCCGTCGCCGACCGGCGGGGATCGGGCCGCTCACCGGGATCGACTCCTGAGCGATGCCGGAGATTGGATCGCCTCCATGGATGCTCCGGTGCTGGTGGTGGGGGACTTCAACGCCACCCCGTGGTCCCATGCCTTCAGCACATTGCGGTTCCGGGGCCGGCTGATCGACACATCAGACGGAGCGGGACTCCAGCCCACCTGGCCGTCGGGATGGGGCCCGGCGATGATCCCCATCGACAACGCCCTCCACACAGCGGGCCTGGTCACCGTGGCCCGGAGCACCGGGCCTGCGCTGGGGTCGGCACATCTGCCGCTGTTGGTGACCGTCGCCGGGTCTGGTTGATGCCGTTGCCGACCGGAGGCGATGATGGTGGTGGCACGGGGGTGAGATGACCGGCGACGCCGAGACGATCACGACCTACCTGGAGATGAGCGAACCGCAGGTGCTGCAGGTGACGCCGCCCCACCGGACGGGCATGCTGCTACGGATTGGGGAGCCCTCGGTGCCGTTCTACCGGTACCTGCTCGAGGAGGGGTTCCCCGGGGCGGCAGGTGGCCTGGACGACGATACGGCCGGACTCCTGGTCGACGACGCCTACGACGTGTACGTGGTCTACCTGGGAGGGGTTCCGGCCGCCGTCTTCGAACTCGATCGCAGACTGCCCGCCGAGGTGGAACTGGTCCGGTTCGGGGTGCTGCCCGGGTTCACGGGGCGAGGCCTGGGCAAGTATGTGCTGGCCGCAGCGGTCGAGACGGCATGGCAGCACGGGCCGGAGCGGGTCTGGGTGCGGGCGACCAATCGTGACGACCCACGGCGCATACTCTTGCTTCAGTGGGCCGGGTTCGTCCCATATGAGACGACCCGGGAGAGAAACCGCTAGCCGGTATTGGGCAGCGGTTCGTCGTCGCGGTCGGTGGATGCGGGTGGCCAGGCGACCAGGACTCTGTCACATGGGCGGATTCGGTCGCGATGCTCCCAGCCGTGATCCCCGAACCGGAGCACGCCTCCGCATGATTTGCACACGAGGCTGATCATGCAGCAGATATCGGTCGGGAATAGGCGGGCCTGAAGCATCCCCGGAGCCCTTTGCGCGAGAATCGGACCGTATGACGGATCTCGAAGCAGAGGCACGCCGGATCTCCCTACGGCTGCGGGGCCTGTCTTCGACGCTGGTCGACCCGTCGCCGATCATCCGCACCTCCCTGCCGTTCTACGGCGTGAGCGTGGGCGAGTTGCGCAAGATCGCCGGTGGCTGGCATCGAGATCACCCGGATGCCGATCCGCGAGCAGTGGCGGCGCTGGCCGACCTGTTGTGGAGCCGTTCGATCAGGGAGGAGATGGTGGTCGGCGCGCTGCTGCACGGCCGTGACATCAGCAGCCGATCTCGTTTCGGGTTGCGCACCGCCGACCGCTGGTGCCGGTCGATAGACAACTGGGAGACGTCCGACGCCATGGCTGCCTGGCTGATCGCCCCGGCGGTCGCCGAAGATCCACACCGCCGTTTCCCGATGCTGGAGACACTGGCGGGGCGACGCAACCCGTGGGCGCGACGGGTGGGCCTGGTGGCGTGTATCGGTACCGGGCGCACCCCGGACGCCGCCGTCTGGTGGCCCCGGGTGACGGGAATCATCCTGCGGTTGGCCGATGATCGAGAAGCGAGCATCCCCAAGGCGATCTCATGGGTTCTCCGAGCCCACATCGGACACGCTGCCCCGATGGTGACTGGTTTTGTGGATGCTCATGCAGCCGACCTTCCGGCGATAGCGGTGAGAGAGACCCGCAACAAGCTGAGGACCGGCACCAAATCGGGGAGGCGCTAGCGCGGCGGCAGGCCCGGTGCACCCGGTGAGAGGGTGACCGTCCGGCCATATACTCACCGGGATGAAACATCCCTCAGTGACGATCCTCGGTGTCGGTGCGATGGGCGAGGTACTGGCCGGCGGCCTGCTGCGTGCCGGTTGGCGGCCCGATGACCTCGTGCTGGTTGCTCGTCGTGAAGAGCGGCGCCGCGAGGTTGAGGAGCGGACCGGCATCTCCACAACTCTCGATCCTGCCGGATCGGTGAAGGGGCGAACCGTGGTGGTGATCGCCGTCAAACCCGCCGATGTGCCTACCTTGATCGGCCAGGTCGAAGGGTCTATCACATCCGATCAGGTGGTGGTGAGCCTGGCGGCCGGCGTGCCGACTTCCCGGTTCGAGGAGGCTCTTGTCGGAGTTCCCGTGGTGAGGGCGATGCCCAATACCCCTGCTCAGATCGACCGGGGTATCACCGCTCTGTGCGCAGGAATCCATACCGACGAGCGGTCACTCGGCATAGCGGAGACGGTGCTGTCGGCCGTTGGTGAGACCATCGTCCTCGACGAATACCTGCTCGACGCTGTCACAGCGGTGTCGGGGACCGGCCCGGCCTATGTCTTCCTCCTGGCGGAGGCACTCACCGAGGCCGCCATCCGCGAAGGCCTGCCCCGCCACGCCGCCGAACGCCTCGTCCAGCACACGATGCGGGGGGCCGGCATGCTGATGACGGCAGTGGAAGAGAGTCCCGAGTACCTGCGGGCCCAGGTGACCTCGCCGGGAGGAACCACCGCGGCGGCTATGCACGTGCTCGAGGAGAGGGGCTTCAGAGCCCTGGTCGAAGATGCGGTGCGGGCGGCGGCCCTGCGATCCAAGGAGATGGGCGAGGGATGAGCCTGCTCTCCCGTCTGATCCTTCGGGTGACGGGTTGGGAGTGGGTGCGCAGCATCTTCACGCGCCGCTTCGGCAGGCGGGTGGCCATGCGGTTCGTGGCAGGTGAGACTCTCGAGGATGCCGTCGAGGTGGTGAGGGCGCTCAACGCCCGTGGTCTCACGGTGTCTCTGGATCACCTCGGCGAGCACGTGACGGGCAGCGACGAGGCGATCCGGGCCAGGGATGACTACCTCGCGTGTATCGAGGCCATCCGGGAGTATGACCTGGATGCCAACGTCTCGATCAAACTCAGCCAACTCGGTATGGGTTTCGACGATGAACTGGCAGCAGCCTCGCTCGAGGATCTGGCCGCCGCCTCCGCGCCGGGGATCACCGTCACCATCGACATGGAGGAGAGTGCGGTTACCTCCACCACGATAGATTTCTACGCCTCCGCCCAGCAGAAGCACGGGAACCTGGGGTTGGCACTGCAGTCCTACCTCCGGCGTACGCCCGCCGACCTCGAACGGATCTTGCCGCTGGGTGGTCACATCCGGCTCTGCAAGGGCGCCTACGACGAACCGGCCGGAGTGGCACTGCGCAGGAAGGCTGAGGTGAATGAAGCATTCGACCGATTGGCCGTGACTCTCATGGGGGACCAGGACGTCAAGCCTGCCATCGCCACCCACGACGAGGCGCGTATCACCCCGATCACCGAGATGGCGTCGAGCCGGACCGGCCCCTTCGAGTTCCAGATGCTGTACGGGGTGCGGGGGAGGCTGCAGGAAGAACTCGTCGCGGCCGGCTATGCAATGCGGGTGTACGTACCATATGGCGATTCGTGGTATCCGTACCTGACCAGGAGGATCGCCGAGCGCCCCTCCAACCTGCTGTTCTTCGCCAGGGCACTGCTGGGGCGCTAGACACCCCTAGCCTGGAACGTTGGCGATGTTGAGGGCGAGTCGGGGGCGTCGGTGGATGTCGTCAACGCGGCAAACGTTCTTGCCGCTCTAGAGTCCGAGCGTGATGAAGCGCCGAAATTTCTTGTTTGTGGCCCTCGTGGCCGTCGGCATGGCCTCGGGGCCGGCCGCACTTGCCCAGACTCCCGACGAGGCCGCAGCGGTGGCCGGTGACCAGGGATATTTCATCGAGGACGGCCTCGGTGTGAGCGAATCCAGCATCTCGGGCGCAGTGACCCGCGCCGCCAACGAAGGGATTCGTTTCTACGTCGTGCTCCTCGATGACGACCCCGCAGGCGGAGCCCCGACCTTTGCCGGTGCCGTGCTCGATCGCCTCGGCAGCGGCACGGTGCTGGTGGGCGTGATGCTGGCCATCGCGGCGCTCTA
>CBDUUY010000183.1:0-4918 GCA_965370535.1 uncultured bacterium | reverse complement strand
GCAAGTTGCCGAAGCCGAGGCCTGCGCGGTATCGGCCGTGCAGGCCACGAGAGAGAATCTGCTGCCCTATTATGGGACGGTGGGCGGGCGACGGATGCCCGGCCGGCAAAATCTCTATCAGGTCGAGACCGTCGTCCGGATCGAAGATCCCCAGGTTGGAGGAGAGCAGGGTGATCGGCTCGAAGTCGACCTTGGCCCGGAATCGGCCCGCCTCACCCTCTGCGGTCTTGTCGTAGACGTTCTTGTGGCATTTGATGCCGCACAGATAGCAGCCCTCTGCCTTGACGATGAACGGGCCATCTTCAACGCTCGGCCTCAGAAGAGGGACGGAGACGTCGGTGCCGGTGGGAGAGAAGTTGAACTCGGGGAGTGAGGCGGCTTCCTGCATCATCTTCATGGTTCGCCAGGTTCCCCCGCGATCTTCCGGCAAGTCGCGATACCGGGCGCTACCTTCGCCGAGGTTGATCTCCTTGTTGATGTCCCGCAGGCCCCGTCCCGATATCTTCGGATTTGGGCCATCGGCTGCGATGGCAAACAGGTTCTTGGAGCCGAGTACCCCGCCGAAGCCCCCGCGCCCGCAGAACCGGGGTTTGACTTCACCGGAGGACAACTGATTGTCGGTGGACAGGGCGATTGCTGCGTACCTAACCGAATCGTGGTGCTCGCCGGCCGGGCCGATGACGGCGAAGTGAGCGTCGGGGTACCGGCTGTGGAGATCCTGGATGCGGTCGTTGACGGTTCGTCCCACCAGATCGGAGGCCTCCAGGAACTCGAAACGTGCCGGGCCGCCCGGGCCGTCCGGGTCGTCGGATGGGACGATGTGCAGCAGCGTCGGCCGGGGGGCCTTGCCGGTGAAGACGACTTCGTCGATCCCGAGTCCCCGCAGTTTCGGCCCGAAGTGGCCGCTCCCCGCCGACCACATCAATCCCGGAAGGCCGTCGATCGAGGTCTTCAGCGGCGAGTAGCCGTGGAAGAAGGTCCGCAGGCCGGTCATCACCCTGGTTCCGGTCAGCAGACCCAGGTTCATCACGATGGGGGCATCCGGGGAGTAGGGATCGGCCACCCGGATGGGGCCGAGCACTTTGGTAGCCCTGGCGATGCCGCCGAGGGCATCCTCGAGGTCCTCGCAGTGAACCCGTTCCCAGCGCACTTCACCGGTGGTCAGGTCTATCTGATAGTGGCTCACCGCGAAGTCAGTCGGTGGGCGCAAATCGGTTGGCTCGATGGCAATGACCACGACTGCTCCTCCTAGGGCCGACGATCAGGTCAGATTCCGAAAGCCTCCAGCAACGGCAGCGACTGCCCGCCGACGAACCGGATCAGCGCCCCGCCCCCGGTGCTGACGTGGTCGATCTCCGACGTGTCGATGAACCGGTTGGCGCTGGCAACGGTGTCACCGCCGCCTATGAGCGTTGTGCCGGGCGCCGCTGCGACCGCCTCCCACAGCCGCCGGGTCCCGATGTCGGCTCCGGGAAGCTCGAAGGCGCCCGCCGGCCCGTTGACGAACACGGTCCCCGCACCGGCGATCTCCTTCTCGTAGGCGGTGATCGTCTGTGGGCCGATGTCCACGATCAGGCCGTCGGTGGGAAGGCCGGCCACCTCGATCTCTGCACGTTCGCCGTCTTCGGCCACGGCGACGTCGGCCGGCGTGGCGATGCTGTCCCGGTGATCTGCCAGCAGGCCGGCTGCTACCTCGACGTACCTGACGAGATCCCGGTCCGCTATGAACTGCCGGGTGGCATCGCCGAGGTCCACGCCGTCGGCCATCAGGAAGATCTCGCCGAGCACGCCGGTGGTGAGCACCCGGTCTGCCAACCCGTCGGCGAGGACCCTGCCCATCATCGAAAACCCGTCCGACACCTTCAGTCCGCCGAGCAGGAATACCGCGGGCCGGTGCGGGTCCTGGGTGAGACGGGTGATGGCGGCCACCTCGGCCTCCAGCAGGCGCCCGGCGGCCGAAGGCAGCAATCCCTGGAAACCCACCATCGAGGGCGAACCCCGGTGTGCAGCAGCAAAAGCGTCGTTGACGTAGACATCGAACAGGGGGGCCAGGTTGCGGACCAGGTAGGTCCCGGCCATCTGGTGCGGGGTCAGTTTGACGTCCCGCTCGAAGGTGGAGACCTCCTCGGTCAGGTAGCGGAGATTGTCGAGCAGCAGGATCTCACCGTCCTCCAATCCTGAGATTCGTTCCCTGGCGGCCGGACCCGCTACGTCGTCGATGAATGCCACGGAGCGGCCGAGTTTGTCTGCCAGGCGCTCGGCGTGCTCGCTGATTCCCACCAGGTTGTGGTAGTCGAGCGTGTCGCCCTGGTGGGCGATGATCACCACTGCGGCCCCACGATCCGCCAGGTCGCGGATAGTGGGGAGGCTCTGGTCGATGCGATTCTCGTCGGCGATCCGGCCGGTGGCCGGGTCGATGGGGGAGTTGATGTCCACCCGCAGCAAGACCCGCTTGCCGGCCACCTCGATGTCGTCGATAGACCGGATGGCCATGGCTCTATGCCATCCCGAGATACTGGTTGGTGAGACCCACCGCCTCCGCCTGGTCGGTCTGCATCGGCATGGCGGCCCTGATGGCGTCGATCGTCTCGGGGATCGTCACCGACTCCTGGGGGATGTTGATGGCGAACATCAGATCGTCTCCAGAGTGTCCGACGGTCTCCTCGAAGAGGCCTATTTCGAACATGTCGCCGCGCGGGTTGCCCAGGAAGCGGGCGTAGTTGAACAGCGAGGTGTTGGTGGTGAACCCGTCGGCGATCTTCACCGAGCGAACCCGGGGGTGAGCCCGGAACACGTCGATTGCCTCGTCCTTGGATATCCCCTGCTTCGGCGTGGCGACGATGGTGATGATGTGCCCGTGGGTGATCGGGGTGTGCACCAGCAGGCCGGTGGCGTCCACGTGGGGCATGATCTCCATCAGGTCCACAGCCTGGTGGTTGGGGATCGGCTCCATCATCAGGGAGTCCACGATGCCGCGATGGGTGTCGCCGGGGTCGGCGATCCGCCGGATGATTGTGATGGCAATCTTTTCGACGCCTACGGCCTTGTCTATGGCGTCCACGGCCCGGATCAGGCCGGTGGTGTTGCATGAGGTCAGCTTGAGGTAGTCCTTGCCGACTCCCTTGTCGTAGTTGGCGTAGCCGTGGAAAAAGACATCGGCGACTTCCCCTGCCTCGCCGCCCTGGAAGACGGCCTTGAGGCCGGCAGCGACGTACTTGCCCTTGTTCTTGGCGCCGATGCCGCCGGGAGCGGCATCCAGCATGATGTCCACATCACCCAGCAGGTCGTCGAAACCACCGGAGACCGGGATACCGCCGGCGCTGAGTATCTCTTCTGTTCCCGGGGCGGCGGCGAACATGCGATACGGCATGCCACGCTCGGCGAGTGCCCGGACGGCCAGAGTGGGGGCGACGTCGGCTACACCGACGAGTTCCATGTCTTCTTGCCTGGCGACGCCGTCGGCGAGGCGTTGTCCGATCACACCGAATCCGGCGACACCGACCTTGATCCTGCTCATGACTGCTCCTCCATGATCCGGCGGGCCACCTCGGCGCCCACCTCGTCGGTCGTATTGGTTCCCCCGATGTCTTTGGTGCGGATCTCGCCTGTCTCCAACGTACCCGCAACGGCCCGCCCGATTGCTTCTGCGGCCTCGGCCTGGCCAACGTGTTCGAGCATCATTCGGACGGCCTCGATGGTGGCGATCGGGTTGACTCTCCTCTGCCCCGTGTACTTGGGCGCCGAGCCATGGATCGGCTCGAACATCGACGGGTTCCGTCGCTCGGGATCGATGTTGCCTCCGGCGGCGAAGCCCATCCCGCCCTGCAGCATGGCCCCGAGGTCGGTGACGATGTCACCGAACAGGTTGGAGGCCACCACCACGTCGAACCAGTCGGGGTTCTTGACGAACCACATGGTCAGGGCGTCCACCAGAGCCATATCGCGCTGAATGTCGGGGTGGTCTGCTGCGATCTCGTCGTAGATGCGGTCCCAGAACACCATCGAGTAGTTCAGGGCGTTCGACTTCGTGCAGTTGGTGACCCGCCCCGGGTATCCGGCGGCCTTGCGCTCTTCGGCCAGGTCGAAGGCGTAGCGCATCACCCGTTCGCATCCCTTGCGTGTGAAGATCCCGGTCTGGAGAGCGAACCCATGGGGCTCATCGGCGTGGAAGAACCCACCCTGGCGGCTGTACTCGCCCTCGGTGTTCTCCCTGATGACGACAAAGTCCACGGTCTCGGGGGTGGCGGTGCGTATCGGGGTGGGCACGCCGGGGTAGAGGCGGATGGGGCGAAGGTTGACGTACTGGTCGAAGCCGACCCTGATCCCCAGCAGCATCTCCAGAGAGACGTGGTCCGGCACCTTGTTGGCATCGCCGATGCACCCGAGGAAGATCGCATCGAAATCGGCGAGGGTCTCCAGGGCATCGGAGGGCATCATCTCGCCCTTTTCGAGGTACCGGTCACAACTCCAATCGAACGTCTCGGTCTCGATCGGGAATCCGTACACCTTGCCGGCCGCTTCGAGGATCCTGGTGGCTTCGGTGGTTATCTCGGGGCCTACCCCGTCGCCCGGGATCAGGGCGATGTTGATCATGGCGCGCTCCCAACGTCGTAGGTATGCCACAGCGTACCTAATCGATTATCGGTTATGTCGTCCGGAGTGGTCTTTCCTTCTGCGGGGCAGAATGGACCCATGACCGCCATTTTGCACGACCAGAGTCTCATCCGGAGATCGGGGTCGTCGCAATGACCGAGCGGTGCGATGTGGTCGTGGTCGGTGGGGGGATCGTCGGCCTGGCGACCGCGCTGGCCCTGCAGGAATCCGATGACTCGCTGGATATCGCCGTCATCGAGAAGGAGGAGGGCCTGGGGCGCCATCAGACCGGCCACAACAGCGGCGTGCTGCACTCCGGCCTCTA
>CBDUUY010000182.1:0-4937 GCA_965370535.1 uncultured bacterium | reverse complement strand
GTGGCTCTGCGCCACGTCGGCGTCTCCGAGACCGAAGTGAGTTGGATCAGGGTCCTGGCGGCGTTCGCCTTCGTCCGTCTGATCTCGGCCCTACCGATCACGCCGGGAGGACTGGGTGTCGTCGAATTGGGCTATGCGGCGGCGCTGGGGATCGGTGTGGACGATATGACCAAGGCCCGGATCGTGGCGGCCATCCTGATGTTCCGATTCATCACATACTTCTTCCCCATCCCGCTGGGGACCGCCTCCTACCTCTATTGGCGAGGCAACCGCAGTTGGCGGGTCGATCAACGGCCCGACGCCGAAGCGCCCCCCGAACCCGAATATGCCGGAGGTGGGAGCGATGGCTGACGACGACCGCTCTCTCGACGCCATAGAAATGGGCGAGCGCGCTGCCCGGGAACTCGGTCACGTCGACGAGCGGCGGGTGTACTCCATTGCCGGCATCAAGGTGACCGGCCGTCGGCGGCGCCCGTCCGGGGAACGGCCCCCGCTGCCCAGGGAACTGCAGGCGAGTGGCAAGTTCTGGCTGGTGTCGGGAATCGTCGTCTTGATCGTCTGGGTCACGCTGTTTGCGTGGCCTGCCACCACCAACTGGTGGTCTGAGCAGGATCTCGTGGTCCTCAACTGGCTGGTGGACATTCGCAACGATGTGCTCACCGACATCTCGAGGGCCCTCCACGCACTCGGGTCGGTGTGGCTCATCCGCCCGCTCCGCTGGGCCACGATCCTGATCCTGCTGGCGTTCAAGCGCTTCAGAGCGTTGTTCGGGATGCTCGGCTCGATCCTTCTGGTCGGGGAGATCGTCAATGCTCTCTCGCTGGCCGTGGCCCGGATTCGGCCCGTTGTGGAGATGATCGGGGAATGGAACGGTTATTCCCACCCCTCCCGCCCTGTCGCAGCACTCGCCGCCACCCTGACCGTCATCGGCCTCGCTCTGATCCCCAAGGGCCGGTGGCGCCACTCCTGGTTCGTCTTGTCTGCGACCCTGGTGGTGGCACTGGGCCTGGCCCGCATGTACCTGGGGGTGGATCATCCATCCGATGTGTGGACCGCGGCGATACTGGGGCCTGCGGTCTCCTTTGTCGTGTTCCGGCTCTTCGTCCCCGAGGCGGTGTTTCCCGTCACGTACGAGCGGGGCACCACCGCTCACCTCGACGTCACCGGCGAACGAGGCACCGCTATTCGGGAGGCGGTCGAGGAGCAACTCGGTCTCGACGTGGCCGGCATCGAGCCGTTCGGATTGGAGGGCTCCGGCGGGTCGACACCGCTGCGCATCACTATCGCCGGTGATCCCAACCGCCATGTGTTCGCCAAGCTCTACGCCCGCAACCACCTGCGAGCCGACCGCTGGTACAAGGCCGGTCGTACGATCCTGTACGGCTCGCTCGAAGACGAGGTCCGGTTCCCATCGGTGCGTCGACTCGTCGAATACGAGGACTACATGCTCCTGCTGCTTCGCCGCGCCGGTCTTCCGTCACCCAAGACATATGGCTTCGTCGAGATCACTCCCGAGAGGGAGTACATGATCGTGACCGAATTCATCGAGGGCGCCCGTGAACTGGGCGATGCCGAGGTGACCGACTCGGTGATCGACGACGCCCTGCTGGCAGTCCGGAAGATGTGGGACGCCGGACTCGCCCACCGCGACATCAAACCCGCCAACGTGCTGGTCAAGGACGGGTCGATCGTGCTGATCGACCCCGCATTTGCCACGGTGCGCCCCAGTGCATGGCGCCAGGCGGTGGACCTGGCCAACATGATGCTCATCCTGGCGTTGAGGTCATCGGCCGAACGGGTCTACGAGCGGGCCCTGCGATTCTTCTCCCCCCACGATCTGGCCGAGGCGTTCGCCGCCGGCAGCGGCGTCACGATCCCCACCCAATCACGCCGCATGCTGGCGACGCTGAAGAAGACCAACGGCATCGATCTGCTCGAGCAGTTCCGGGCGCTGGCGCCGCCCCATGAGCCGATCTCCATCCAACGGTGGAGTCCGCGCCGCATCAGATTGGCGGCAGGGGCCCTGTTCGGCGCCCTCCTGCTGCTGTCCCTGGTGATCGACAACATCCGAGGAGCAGGGTTCCTATGAGAGCGCGCCAACTCCTTCCCGTGCTCATGGCCGCCGCGGTCCTGGCAAGCGGCTGCAGCACCCACTTGGGCCGCTCCGGGCTTGCCTGCGACGAGGACACCATCGCAAACACGATCATCCTCTCCGCCCAGTCCGTCAAAGGCACTGCCTACATCCCCTGCATCAATGATCTCAAACCCGGCTGGGAGTACGAGCACATGGTGGCCCGAAGCGGACAGTCCCGGTTCTGGCTCAGCAGTGACCGGGTCGGCGACCGCTTCCTCGAGGTGACACTGGAAGGCTCCTGCGATATCACAGGGGCCATGGAACAGGACAGCGATGAGGCCCCCATCGCCCTCTACATCGGTGAGATCACCATTGACTATCAGGTCAGCGTGACGATCGTCCCGGAAGGTGACGCCGGGATACACAGCGACTACGCCGCCGAGGTCGCCCAGGGGATTGCAGCCACCCGGGTGGGGAACCGACTGGTCCAGGTCAACCTGGATTCCTCCGACCTCCCCACCTCCGAACGAATCCGCCTCGCTCTCGATGACGGCCGTGCCGTCATGGTCGTCGGGGCCCGTGAACACGAGGACGGCACCGTCGAATTGCACGTTCTGCAACCGGGGGGGTCCGTCGTCGAGGTCGTGCCGGGCATGACCCCAGCGAAGGCGGTCGAGGAGCTCGCCGAACCACTCGGCGATCCTGTGTACCGGGCCACCTGGTACTACCTATTCGAGGGCGGGTGTGTCACCTATCGGTTCGACGCCAGAGGGGCCGGGGTCGAACGGATTGCTCGCGAGGTGAGGACGGCCCTGGGGTTCCTGGATCTGGCCCCGATCCGGGAGTACGGAGAGCAACACGGTTACATCGTCCCGTAGTGCCCCGGCCGGGAACGTTGGCGATATTGAGGGCGAGGCAGTGGAGTCACCGGCAAGGACGCAGGACGAAGCCGCACTTCACCGTGCGTCGAGGACGAGGACACAGCCAGAGGCATCACTGGACGTCCTCGGCCCGGCAAACGTTTGTGGTCGGGGCACTACGAGTCCGCCGGGCATCACCTGCGCCCCGACAGGCCGTGCGGAGCCCTACTCCCGTCTGCGCTCCGGGCGGATCTTGAAGCCCCTCTGCGGGCTCCGGCTGCCGATCAGCAGGCCGGCGGCGGCCAACATCGCCATCGCCTGGAGCCAGTCCCCGGTGATCGTGTAGAAGGTGCGCGGACTGCGCTGCTCGCGCACCACCCCGGTGAGCACAGCCTCTTCGAACAACTCGGTCCCTTCACTGAGCGATCCGTCCGCACCTATGAACACCGACTTGCCCGTGACCGCGGCGTGCGCCACATCCACCCCCACAGAAGAGGAGATCATCCGCACCATCCCTATCAACTGGTCCGACGCCGAACCGCGCCCGAACGATCCCTCGTTGGTCGCCACCACCAGGATGCGGGCACCGGCGTTCACCTCGCTGCGCACGGTTCGCACGAACGCTCCTTCGAAGGAGATCACCGAGCCGAGCACCACCTCCTCGCCGTCCACGTCGAGAGGAAACACCACAGGGCCCTCCCCCCGCACCATGTCGTTGGGCACCTCACCCAACTCGGGGATGAACCGCAGCATCTCGCGAAACGGCACGAACTCACCAAACGGGACGGGATGGGTCTTGAGGTACTCACCCACGATCGACCCCTCCGGAGAGAACAACACGTTGTAGTTGTTGAAGAACCCGGGGCCGGCGGGGCGGGTCCCGCCCGCCAGCAGAAAAGCCTGCAACCGAATCGCCTCGCCGGCCATCTGGGAAGCGACCTCGGTATTGAACGTGGGATTGAAGGCCCCACCGAACGAATCCTCCCCCCACACCACCAGATCGATGTCATCGCCGGTCGTATCCCCTTCGCTGGTCCGGGTCAGCCGAAGGTGGGTGTTGTAGATCTGCTGCTTCTCACCCGGGCAATGGACCCGCGGGCACGGCGAGTTGCCCTGGACGATCGCCACCTGCACCGGTTTGCCGCCTGCCGAAGGGCCCCAGATCGCCCCCATCAGCGTCAGCGCCACGATCACACCGGCGGCCAACTCCACCCATCGCCGGTCGCCCTCCTCTTCGGTGGCCAGCACCAGACTGGCGGCGAAGGCGATGACGATCACCCCCCATCCTGTGGGCCCGATCCACTGGGCCGCCCCACGCGGCCAGGCCAGCGTGCCGACCGGATACCCGGCCGATCCCCACGGGAAACCTCCAAACGGCCACCGGGCTCTCACGAACTCCCATGCCGCCCACGTACCCACAGCCATCACCCACCAGCGCCCCGGCGACCAGTTGCGAGCGACATACATGATGAGGGCGTAGAGGGCGGCATAACCGCCCATCGCTGCGGTCAACGGAAACCAGGCGACCGCACCCAGTACGAAGATCCACGACAGCATCGCCCCCCAGAACAGTGCTCCGAAAGTGAATCCCAGCCAACCCGCCTCCCGGGGCGACCGGGCACGCCGCACCGCCCACAGGAACGGCGTCGGTGCGACGAAAATCAGGAAACCAAGGTCGAGTGGCGGGAATGAGGCCCACATCAGGACTGCCGAGAGGGCCACTGCGACAAACAACTGCATCGGCCGGGAGACTAGTGGCGGTACACGGCGACGATACAGTCGGGCCCGTGAGAGACATAGACATCGCCATCGCAGCCGCCCGCGCCGGGGCCGAGATCGTGGCCGCCGGCTTCCGCACCGTCACCGCCGTCGACATGAAGGGGCCGGTGGACCCCATCACCGAGGTGGACCGCTCCTCCGAAGCCGCCGTCGTCGCCATCATCGAGAAAGCCCGGCCCGAAGACGGCATCCTCGCCGAGGAGGGCAGCGCCACCGAGACCACC
>CBDUUY010000181.1:0-4939 GCA_965370535.1 uncultured bacterium | reverse complement strand
GCCCACCGTCGAATTCGTCGCCTTCGATGGCTTGCTGGTGGACTGCGCCCGGGAGGTCGATGCCCAGGTGATAGTCAAGGGTCTGCGGGCGATGACGGATTTCGATCTCGAACTCCAGTTGGCCCAGATGAACCGGCACCTGTCCGGCATAGTGACGATGTTCGTGGCCACTGCCCCGGCACTCGGCTACCTGTCGTCCTCTCTGGTCAAGGAGGTCGCTCAGTTGGGCGGCGATGTAGACGAACTCGTGCCGTCCGTGGTGGCGGCTGCCTTGAAAGAGGGGAGAACTGATGAGTGAGGAAGAGCCTCAGCAGATGGATGACCTCAATGTGCCTCCTCTACTGGGCGAACTCCACGAACTGGTGGACGAGTTGATCCTCGCCGTCGAGGGTGCTCGCACGGTTCCTTTGTCCAACAACGTCATGATCGATCGCGCCCAGTTGATAGACATGCTCTACCGACTCCGCGACGAGCTTCCCGAGGAACTGCGGGCGGCCCGCTGGATGGTGCGCGAGCGGGAGTCGTTCGTGGCGAGGACCAACGAGACGGCCAGGGAGATGCTCGAGCGGGCCAGGCAGCGCTCGGACGAGCTCATCAGCGAGTCCTACATCGTCAAGGAGGCGGTCGAGGAGGCCAACGCCCTCATCCGGCGAGCCGAGGCCGAGGCCACACGCACCCGCCTGGAAGCCGAGGACTACAGCGAGAAATCGCTCGCCGAGACCGAGGGTGTGCTGGCCGACCTGCTCTCGCAGGTGCGCCACTCGCGTGCCGAATTGCATCAGGTGAGGCCGAGGTTCATCGCGGACGAGGATCAGGAATGACCCGGCGGTAGAATCCATCGCCGTGTCCCAGACTCATTCGCCATTCCGTTTTGTCGTGTCCGACCTGCTTCGGCAGCCGGGACAACGCCGCGCCGAGACGGTGTCCGTCAGGGTCGACTGGGGTGTGGAGTTGAGCAGGCTGGTGCCCGACGAGCCTCTGCATGCCCCGCTGACCATGGAGGGCGCATCGGGCGGGGTCTTCGTCAGGGGCACGGTCTCGGCGGTTGCCGAGCACACCTGTCACCGCTGCACCACGACATGGCGGGAGCCCATCGAGGCTCTGCTGGCGGAGATGATCGGAGTCGGTGATGGCTCGGATTACCCACTCGACGGCGACGTAGCCGACCTCGAATCGCCCATTCGCGATGCGGTGTTGTTGGCCTTGCCGCTGGTGCCGACGTGCCGTCCCGATTGCCTCGGACTTTGCGCACGCTGCGGAGCCGACTTGAATACGGGCGCTTGCCAGGGGCACGAAGACGAATCGACGTCCCCATTTGCAGGCCTCCGCGAATTGCTCGAACCGTAGGAGAGCGCGTCATGGCGGTCCCCAAGAAAAAAATGTCCCGATCCCGCACCCGGCGCCGCAAGGCGAACTGGAAGGTGAGCCGTCCCAGGACGTCGCTGTGCCCCCAGTGCAATGCGGTCAAACTTCCGCATCGGGTCTGCCCCGAGTGCGGGACCTACCGGGGGCGCGAGGTCGTCTCGGATAGGTGAGGCTGTCCCCATGACGGCGCGTATCGCGCTGGATGCCATGGGAGGCGATCACGCTCCGCACCAGTTGGTGCGGGGTGCGTTGGACGCTGCCGCGTCCGGCGTAGATGTCGTCCTCGTCGGGGATACGCCGAGGATCGAGGCCGAATTGGAGGCGCTCGGCGCCGAACTCCCGATCGTCCACGCCCCCGAGTACATCTCGATGGAGGACGACCCCGCTGCCGCGATTCGTGAGAAGAAAGGCGCCTCGGTCACCGTTGCCGCCCGGTTGGTCTCCGACGGAGAGGCAGAGGGCATCGTCTCGGCCGGTTCCACCGGGGCCGCCCTGGCTGCTGCAGCGATCATCATCGGACGACTGCCTGGGGTGTCGCGGCCCGCCATCGCCGCGTTCTTTCCGATAGGCAACCCCACCGTGGTGCTCGATGTGGGCGCCAACCTCGAGGTACGGCCTTCGACCCTGGCCGAGTTCGGGGTGATGGGTTCTGTGCTCGCCGAGATCCACCTCGGGATAGCTGCGCCAAAGGTCGGCCTGCTCAATATCGGTGAGGAGTCCGGCAAGGGCCGCGATGCCGAAAGGGCGGCGCACACTCTGCTGGCCGGGATGCCCATCGATTTTGTCGGCAACGTCGAGGGGCGGGATCTCGGAAGAGCGAAGGCCGATGTCTTCGTCACCGACGGCTTCACAGGCAACGTGATGCTGAAGACCGCTGAGGGGGTCGCCAGGGCGGTGGCCGGGTTGGTGCTCGAGACACTCGCCGAAGACGACGACCCGGCGTTCCAGGAGTCGGCGGGTGCTGTGCTCCCGAAACTGCTGGCCGTCAGGGAGCGGCTCAACCCCGATGCCTACGGCGGAGCCCACCTGGTCGGCGCCGGGGGCACGGTCGTCATCGCTCACGGCTCGTCGTCCCGGGTGGCTGTGGCCAATGCCCTCCGACTGGCTGCCGAAGGGGCCGAACGGGGCTTGACCGCCAAGATCGAGGCCGGGCTCCGTGGGTGACGGCGGGGCAACCCCCCTGGAGCGTTCTCTCGGTCATACCTTCTCCAACCCCGCTCTGCTCGATCGGGCGTTGACCCACCGCTCCTTCACCTCCGATTTCGCCGATGAGGAGTCGAACGAACGTCTCGAGTTCCTGGGTGATGCCGTGCTCAGCCTTGTCGTGGCAGATGAGTTGTATCGGCACTGGGGTCTCGACGAGGGAGCCATGGCCAAGACACGGGCAGCGGTGGTGAACGCGGCATCACTCGCGACGGTGGCTCGATCGCTGGGCCTGGGCGAGTACCTCCGGTTGGGGCACGGTGAGGAGGCGACAGGTGGCGACGACAAGCCATCGATCCTCGCCGACGGCATGGAGGCGATGCTGGGGGCGATCTATCTGGATGGGGGCCTGGAGGCGGCCAGGTCGTTGATCCTGAGGGAGTGGGGCAGCCTTCTGGCCGACCGCGCCGCGGTACCGGGGGGCGAGGACTACAAGACCCGCCTGCAGGAGATGATGGCTGCCACCGGGGACATCCCCGAGTACGAGTTGGAGGGATCCGGTCCCGATCACGTGCGGTACTTCACCGCCGTCGTCAAGTGCGGTGACCGTGTCCTGGGAAGCGGAGGCGGGACTTCGAAAAAACGGGCGGAGCAGGAGGCGGCCCGGGTGGCCCTCGAGGCCTCATCCGATGCCTGAGCTCCCCGAGGTCGAGACCACTCGGCGCCACCTCGCAACCGCCATGGTGGGCAGGCGGATCAACCGTGTGGCGGTGCGTCATCCCCGTATGGTGCGGCGCCAGGCCCGCCCGTCGGACTTCACCGACCGACTTCTGGGTCGCACCGTGGATCGCCTGGACCGCATCGGCAAGTTCCTGCTGGCCCGCCTCTCCGGAGAAGTCACCTGGGTGACCCACCTGGGGATGTCGGGCCGGATCGAGGTCGCACCGGAAGGCAGAGGCGAGGCCGGGCACACCAATGTGGTCGTGGGCCTCGACGATGGCGTCGAGTTCCGGCTGGTCGATCCCCGGACCTTCGGGTTTGTGGCCGCCTATCTGCCGGATGAACTGGCGGCCAGTTCCGTGGCATCGCTGGGACCCGATGCCCTCGACGACCTGCCCCGCTCCCCGGAGTTGGCGCGGCGGATGAAAGGCCGGGCGGTTCCCATCAAACCGCTGTTGCTGGATCAACGATTCCTGGCCGGTCTGGGGAACATCTATGCCGATGAGGTGCTGTTCCGGGCCGGGGTGAGCCCTTTCCGGCCGGCGGGGTCACTCGACCGGTCCGAGGTGGGCGGGGTGCGGGCGGCGGTGCGCCCGGTGCTGGAGGCCGGTCTGCGATACGGGGGAACCAGCCTCGGGGACCTCGCCTACCTGCTTCCCGACGGCAGGGCCGGTGAGTACCTCTCCAGGCTCAGGGTGTACGGGCGGGAAGATGAACCGTGCCGTCGGTGCGGGACGCCGATCAGGAGGGGGATGCTGAGGCAGCGCAGCACCTTCTGGTGTCCGGAGTGCCAGTCGTGAGAACCCGGGCTGCTCTGGTTGCGGCATTCCTGGTCGTATCTGCCTGCGATGGCGGGCAGACGGCCACCACGCTCGATCCCCGTCTCGGCCCTGGTATCGAGTATTCGGTCACGGCACAGCGGGCCCTCGATGACACCCGGTTTGAGGATCTGGACGACGATGCGGTGGCCGGTCTGGTACTGGAGGTGTGCGACTTGATGCCCGGCTCTGCCGACCCCGATGTCACCGTGATGGAGGTGCTGGCGGGGATCGAGGCCCCCGAAGGGCTGGCGGTCGACGACGAGATCATGGCGGTCGTGCTGGCCGAGGGTGCGAGAACGATCTGTCCCGCCGAGGTCGGTGAGGCGGAGTTGCGAGCCTGGGAGGCCGCCGATCCCGAGGACCGGTATCTCGCGGCCGTGGCGGCTGTGGCTCCCGTCCTGGAGGAAGGGTTCAGCGATGGCGACCTCCTGGTGGCCGGCCGGGCAGTGTGCGCTGTGCTCGACGGCGGAGGCACCCCCGAACAGGCGGTGCTGGAAGAGTTCGACCAGATGTTTGGCATCACCGGCGTGTCTATCGACGAGATCGCCGAAGGGGTGGTGGGGGAGAGGGAGGGCTTGCTGGCCGGCGGAGTGCTGGGGGCGGCGTCTTCCATCCTGTGCCCCGAGCACCGTGAGGTCGTGACGGCATTCCTCGAGGCTCTGGCGGATCAGAACTCGTGATCGGGGCCCGTCACTTCTCCGTCTACGGCGTCGTCCAGGGGGTCGGCTTCCGATGGTCGGTCCACAGGACGGCCGAGCGTCTGGGCCTGGCGGGCTGGGTCCGCAATCGGCCGGACGGTTCGGT
The DNA here is from genome assembly GCA_965370535.1 of uncultured bacterium. Lineage (GTDB taxonomy): Bacteria > Actinomycetota > Acidimicrobiia > Spongiisociales > UBA11373 > JAHJML01. The sequence continues at coordinate 86 of CBDUUY010000181.1, read as the reverse complement.
GGAGGGCTGGGCCGAGGGGGATGTCTCCCTTCTGGTCGCGCTGGAGGCATGGCTGCACGACGGGCCTCCCGCCGCCCGGGTACGGG
>CBDUUY010000180.1:0-5021 GCA_965370535.1 uncultured bacterium | reverse complement strand
GCGGGTCATCTCCTCGACGATGTCTATCTGCCGGTGGGTCTCCCTCAGAGGATGACGGCTGTAGGTGGGCACATAGACCGACCAGAACTGCAGGCCGACACCACCCTCCAGCAAGCGGGGCAGATCGGTGTGGTAGCCATCCAGGTGCCCGGACGGATCGGCGGCATCAAGATCACCCCCGGCCCTGGCCCACAACTCCCACGGCAGATCGTTGTGACCGTCCACCACCGGGAGGTCGTCATGGATCCGGCGGGCCTCGGCCAGGCGGCCCTCCCCGTCGATCACTCGGGCGGAGCCAGCGTCATGCGAGCGTCGAGGGCCAGACATCCCTTGCCGGTCCCCAACACCCGCACCGGGTTGAGATCCAATTCGACGATCTCGGGGAAGTCTGTGACGAGTCGTGTCACCCCCAGGATCACATCGACCAGGGCATCCACATCACTGGCCTCCTGGCCCCGCACCCCCTCCAGCACCGGCCACACCCGCAGACCCCTCAACATCTCATCCGCCGCCGGGCGCTGGAACGGGGCCACCCGGATGGCGGTGTCCCGGAACACCTCGACGAAGACACCCCCCATGCCCGCCAGCACCACATGGCCGAAGTTGGGGTCGAGGCGGGCACCGACGATCAGGTCCCTGCCGCCCCGCAGCATCGGCTGCACCATGATCCCGTAGACGTGCGAACCGGGGGCCCGCTCGGCGACCGCAGAGATCATCTCCCGGTAGGCGGCACGCACCCCCTCCTCACTCCTCAGGTTCAACTGCACCCCGCCGAAGTCGCTCTTGTGGGAGATCTCGGGGCTGACCACCTTGAGCACCGCAGGCAGGCCCATCTCGACGGCTGCGGCCACCGCCTCGTCCTCGTCGGAGGCCAGGCGGCATTCGATGACCGGCACCCCGTAGGCATTCACGATCGCCATCGCCTCCTGCAACAACGGATCCCTGCCCTCGGCCCGGCAGGTGTAGATGATCGCCTGCACCGCTGCTACGTCGGCGGGACCGTCCGGCCGCACCGGGGGCGGGATCTCGGCCCGCCAGTAGTCCCGCAGCAGCGCCAGGGCCCGCACCGCATCGGAAGGCTCCGAGAACACAGGGCCGGGCAGCACCTGCTTGAGGCGGCTCACCTCGGTGGCGATGGTGTCGGCGTACACAGCCACCGGCTTGCTGGTGGCCTGTGACAACTCGTGGAGGCGCTCGAACAACTGCTGCGACCTGTCTCCATCCGGCCCCACCATGTAGGTGTGCATGAACACCATGCCGTCCACCCCGTGCATCCGGAGGGTTCCCTCTGCCAACTGGTCGTAGACGTCGAGATCGAACAGATCACCCAGGTCCATGGGGTTGGTGAGAGTGATCACGTTGGCCCGCAGGTGTGTCTGTGCTTCGTCGAGGAAGTCCTGGGGCAGTTCGGCCAATTCGAGGCCTTCGATCTCACAGGCGTCGGCGGCGATCACCGCATGGCCTCCCGACCGGGACAGCACCGCCACCCGGTTGCCCCGCATGGGCGGCATGGCGAGCGCCTTGAGGTAATGCACCAGCGTCTCACTGTCGTGGAACCGGGCGATCCCGGCCTGGCGGAGCGCAGCATCGACAACGGCGTCATCGGCCGACAGCGCTGCGGTGTGAGAGGAGGCGATCCCACTGGCGGCGGCGCCGATGTTCGACTTGTGGATCAGGATCGGCTTGTCGGTGCTGCGGGCCAGATCCATCAGGCGCTTGCCATCCCTGATGCCCTCCAGGTACATCGTGATGATCTCGGTCTCGGGGTCGTCGATGAGGTACTCGAGGATGTCGTTCTCGTCGATGTCCACCTTGTTGCCCACCGAGACCATCTTCGCCAGGCCGCCGCCCTCCGATGCCAGCATGTTGAGGATGCTGATGCCGACACCCCCGCTCTGGGTCACCAGCGATGTGCCTCCCGCTTTGAGGGTGGGGTCGAGGGTGACGAACGCCGTCGAGAGACCGGCGTGGCGATTGACCAGGCCGATGCAGTTGGGCCCGATGAACCGGATGCCGTGCTCCGCAGCGATCGCGGCGACCACCCCTTCCAACTCGGCCCCTTCGGGGCCTGTCTCGCTGAATCCGGCGGTCTCGATGATCACACTGCGGATGCCCTTGCGGCCGCACTCCTCCAGCACCTCGGGGATCACCCTGGCCGGGGTCAGCAGCACGGCCAGGTCCACCCTGTCTGGGATGTCGGACACCGCGCGATAGATGCGGCGCCCGAACAACGTCCCGCCCTTGGGCCCCACCTCGTAGATGATGCCGTTGAAACCGAAGGCCTGCAGGTTGCCGCTGATCACCCGCCCCAGGTTGTCGGGCGAGGCGGACACCCCGACCACCGCGATCGTCTCGGGGTTGAAGAACGGTTGCAGCACAGAAGCCATATCGCTTGTGGACTCTAGAAGCCCGCTGAACAATGAATGCCACTCATCTCGACGACCAGATCATCGCCACTCGTTGTGTCCTCGGCTCCGCCATTCCTACACGAGGAGTGGCAGAACCTCGTCAGCGCGATTGGCACGCCCGGCCGCCGATCTGAGCAACGGCATCATCCGGCATACTCCCAGGCGCAGGCCGCCGCCGGCATGCCCGATCAACGGCTTCCCCCGGGTCCGGACCGGACCGGCATCTCGCCTCATCACATGCCTCATCACATCCGGTGAGGACGCCGGCAACACCACAACTCGGTCGTAGGCTTAAAGGAACCACCTTCAACGTGCCGAAGGAATCCGGGACGGAGATAAACCTTTCCCCTCACACTGGCGAGTAACCCACGAGATGGTCGTTCAACCAACCCAACTCCAAGACAGTGCCCGGCGAATCCAGACGGAAGCGCCGGCTATCAGGGCGGTCGCCGACTTCGAGTCCTTCTACCGTGCCGAGTACCGGCCGGTGGTGGGTCTCGCCTATGCCCTCTCGGGCAGTCGCATCGCCGCCGAGGACATCGCTCAGGACGCCTTCCTGGCCGCCCACAAGCAGTGGGACCGGGTGGCGTTCTACGACAAGCCGGAGGCGTGGGTGCGCCGGGTGGTCTCGAACCTCTCGGTGTCATTCTTCCGCACCCGTCTCAGGGAGGCGAGCGCGATTGCCCGCCTCAAGTCGCCCAGCGACTACCTACCGGAGTTGCCATCGGCCGACGCTGAGTTCTGGAAGACCGTGCGCTCGCTTCCCAAGCGGCAGGCGCAGAGCCTGGCCCTCTACTACCTGGAGGACCGGCCGGTTGCCGAGATCGCCGAGATCCTCGGCTGCAGCGGATCGACCGTGAAAGTCCATCTCCACAAAGGCAGGGCCGCACTGGCCCGCCGACTCGGAGAAACGTGGGAGGCCGGATCATGACCATCGAGAGCAGAGCAGTCCGAGCGGCCCGCTCCATCCAGACGTCGGTGAGCGAGGCGCACCCCGCCGGTGTCGGTGTGATAACCCGACGCCACCGCACCGGATGGGCGGTTGCCGTCGCCCTGGTCGGCCTTCTGGCCGGCGCTTCCGTGGCACTCGCCACCGTGCTGCCGACGGCAGCGAATGACGACATCGCAGGCCCCCCGACCACCGAGGCCCCGATCGCCACCACCATCCCCAGCGAACCGGGCCCGCCCATCATCATCCCGCCGGTGGACGGCGAGGACGGTGAGGAGGGCGAGGGTGAGGGCCCGGGTCTGGACGGCACGGTCATACTGATAGTGGCCGACGACCCGACCTGGGGCTTCGACGATCCCTTGGCTCTCGGTGGCAGTTGGGACGATTTTGGCTTCGGCCTCGACTGCACCGTGGAGTTCCCCACGACCACCACGACCACCACGACCACCAAGCCGACGACAGCAACCACCAAGCCGCCGAACATAAACGTCACCGCCCTCCAGTACTACGGGCCGGTGCACGATCAGCGGTACGACAAGGTCTACGGAACGGCGCCTCCGGGCACCGTGGTGACCACGTCGAGCGACTACGGATCATCGGAGATGACGGTCGACAGCAGCGGCAGCTACTACTTGAAGATCTACTTCAACGAGACGCTGCCGGCCGACCTGCAGATCCAGTGGACCGCCACCCTCAAGGATCCCGGGGGCACAGTCCTGCTGACCAAGACGTTCAACTTCACCTACACGCCCGACTACACGGTCACCGCCAGCCAGAAGTGGGGTCCCGAGCACGACCAGCCGACGGAGAAGATCTACGGGACGGCCCCTCCCGGCAGCGACGTGTCTGCCACCAGCCCTTACGGGTCGGCGTCCATGACGGTGGGCGGAACCGGTGAGTACGCACTGGTGATCACCTTCAACAGTCCGCCGCCCAACGAGGCGTTCACCATCAGCGTCACCGTGGCAGGAGAACCCTTCACATTCTCCTTCACCTACGTGGTCGTCTGACAAGAAGCAGCACCGATCCGCCGCGCCCCTCCGGGGGCGCGGCGGCGCGTCCGGCGTGCCGCTCTCCGCTCTGTACGCTGACGGGCCGTGAGACGTACCTCCGCGGTCATCCTGCTCACCCTGCTCACATCCGCCTGCTCGAATCCGACCGGAGCCGAACGCGCCCCCGGATACTTCGACGGCCTCCGCCCGGTGGCCCCCGAGGTCACAGGAGCCATCGCCGATGTGGGTGATGTCTTCGAACTGGCCCACGAACCAGAGACTCTGAGGGCCACCACGCTCACCGACCTGCGGGTGGGCGGCGACCCGGCAATCGCTGCCGACCGGGCGCAGCGACTCGACCCCGGGTCCGTCTACCTGGAGGATCACGAGCACTACCTGGCGACGATCGCCACGGTTCGCGACATCTACCGCAATTTCGACGAGGCGGTCGCCACAGGGGAAGTCGCGGAAGCTGCGGTGGCGGCCACCGGCATGGAGACTGCCGCCGCCATCGGGTTCGCCGGGCTGTCCTTCGACTACTGCGGCAGAGTCACCTTCGACATGCGCCTATGTGACCGGCCAACCGACCCCGACACCTACGATGCCGTCCTGTTCACCGAGATGCTCGGCCTGGCCGCCGGATACATCCCCCTGATGCGTCCTGCTCCGGTT
>CBDUUY010000179.1:0-5059 GCA_965370535.1 uncultured bacterium | reverse complement strand
ATCTGGCGCCCGCGGCAAGGTAGACGCCGGGACCAGCATCAGGAGCGCCGCTGCCGAACTCGGTGTGGAGATCGCCAGCATCTGCGCCGACGCGGCCACCTGTGGCAAGTGCCGCGTGCTCATCGAGGACGGCCGGTTCGGCGATCTCGACTCCTCACCCGATCATGCGTCGGCCATGCGGGCGAACGAAGAGGAGTGGCTGACGAAGCGAACCGGGACCTGGCTGAAGATGGGTCTCGACCCGGATCGCCTGCGACTCTCCTGTCAGGCGGCCGTGCACGGAGACATGGTGGTGTTCGTCCCCGAGTCGAGCCGGGGCAATCGCCAGATCATCCGTAAGGCTGCAACGGATCGCAAGATAGAGATCCGGCCGGCGTTGCATCGCTACTACCTGGAACTGGATCCGGCCACTCTGGAGAGCCCTCTCGGCGACCTGGAGCGTCTGTCCGAGAGCCTGGTGGCCGCGATGTCCCGTGTTCACGCGGGATCGGATTGGCACGTCCCTGAATCCGGCGACATCCAGTTCGATCTCCACCTCCTGAGGACCATCGGAGACACCCTCCGGGCGGCCGATTGGAAGGTCTCGGTGACCGTGTGGCAGGGACTGCACGTCGTCGATGTCCGGCCGGGCTTGAGTGAGGATCTCTACGGCATCGCCATCGACATCGGCAGCACCGCCATCGCCGCCTACCTCTGCGACCTGATGACCGGCGATCTCATCGGCTCGGATTCGATGATGAACCCCCAGACACAGTTCGGCGATGACATCATGTCGCGGATGAGATTCGAGGCCGAGCACGAGGACGGCCTCGCCACCCTCAACGGCGCACTCGTATCGGGTATCAACACGCTCATCACCCGACTGACGCGTGCCCACCGCATCGATGTGGCGGACATCTTCGAGATGGCCGTGGTCGGCAACACGACAATGCACCACCTGTTCCTCGGTATCTCGACCAAGCACCTCAGTACGGTGCCGTACGTGCCGACCGTGACCCGGTCACTCGATATCAAGGCAAGCGGCCTCGGCCTGGTGGCGAATACCGGTGCGAACGTCCATCTGATGCCGATTGCTGCCAGTTTTGTGGGTGCGGACGCCATGGCGGTCGTCATCGCCGAAGCCCCTCACCAGCAAGACGAGAACCTGCTGATCATCGACATCGGCACCAATGCCGAACTGATCGCGGGTAACCGCGAAGGCCTGGTGTGCACCTCCACCCCAACGGGCCCTGCATTTGAGGGCGCTCACATCGAGTACGGAATGAGGGCCGCCGAAGGGGCGATCGAGCGGATCGAGATCGACGCCGATACCTTGGAACCCCGGTACCAGGTCATCGGGACCGGGGGATGGGGCCCGCACGATTGGGACGATGCCGGCGCCGCCGAGATGGGCGGCGTGGTCATGGGCATTTGCGGGTCGGCGATCATCGACGGCGTCGCCGAGATGTTCCGGACCGGGATCATCACGCCCCGCGGCAACTTCGCCGATGATCTCCACTCGGATCGGGTTCGGAAGGGCGAACTCGGCTTGGAGTATGTCATCGCCCGTGAGGAGGAGACCTCGATCGGCCGGGATATCCCGATCACCCTCGCCGACATCCGCCAGATCCAACTCGCCAAGGCTGCTCTCTACGCAGCGTCACACCTGCTGCTGCGTGAACTGGGCATCGACACCCCCGACAAGATCATCCTGGCGGGGGCCTTCGGCTCCCGTATCGACACCACCAGGGCGATGCTCCTCGGCATGATCCCGGACTGTCCACTCGATAGGGTGTTCTCGGTCGGCAACGCGGCAGGCGACGGAGCCCGCATCGCCCTCTTGAACCGGGACAAGCGCCTCGAGGCGCAGGAGATCGCCAGGACCATCCGGCGCCTGGAATTGCCGATCGACCCCGACTTTCAGAACGAGTACATGCAGGCGATGAATTTCCCGCACATGTCTCACAGGTTCGAGTCGATCGCCGACCTCATCCCCGGCCGGGGTCCGGACCCGATGGCGGAGCGCTTCGGCAAGTCGACCTAGACCCGCGGCCCTGGAATACTCGATTCCCCGATCTGTGCCCCTGATGGTGCGTCGCAGAATCAGTCGCCGCACCTCTCAGGCCCTCGACGCCCCTGGATTCGCCTTCCTCCCCGATGCAGTCACGACTGCGCCTTCGTCGGCAGGCTGTGCCGGATGACGCCGATGACTCGGAGATACGCGGGCGCGCTTTCCACCACACACCGCTAGAACGATGGAGGCGCGTTGATGAAGAGGAATTGGGCGGTCTCGCCACTGGTATTGCGCCACTGGTGGACGATGTTGGCCGGATAGGTGTAGGCGTCGCCCTCCTGGAGTTCGACCGTACCGTGACCCTCGAGGTACACCGAGATGGACCCCTCGACCACGTAGACCATTTCCTCGCCGCCGTGGGACAGCGCATCCGCCTCCGAACCCGGTTCGGCAGTGACCAGGTTCGTGGCGATCTGGTGGTTCGATCCTTCCACCAGGAATTCGACGGTGGCCCCGGGGATGAGTACATACGAGCGATTGGATGTATACCGGACCAGGCTGACTTCGCCCGATGGCGACGGCTGGAGGAGTTCCTGGGCCGATGTGCCGAGTGCGGCTGCCACCTGGTGCAGCGCCAGCAGGCTCGGCATGGCCTTGCCGTTCTCCAACTGGCTGAGGAACGGCTGCGATAGCCCGCAGAGGTCGGCCGTCTGTTGCAGCGTCAATCCACGGTTCTTCCTGCGCATCCGCAGCGCTTGACCGAGCGCTCCCGCAAGTTCCGGGCCGTCCACGCTCTCGTGGTCCGAATCCCCTTCCTGCTGAGGGAAATGATGCTTGCCGGTCATATGAATATTGATCCTACCTAACTACGGCCCAGGGCACTCGGGGCGGTTCCCGGCGATGGAGGACCTCACGATCAGCGGATGGCACGCTCAAAAGAGGCCCACGACCCGGCCGTCCTCGTCTACATCGACCTCCATCAAGCCCGGTTTGGCTCCCAACCCCGGCATGGTCCTCATCGCCCCGACGATCGGGTAGATGAACCCGGCGCCAACAGAGGCCTCACCTCGGGTACCGGCAGGACGTACCCGGTCGGGGCCCCCTTGAGGGCGGGATCGTGGCTGATGCTCAAATGGGTCTTGGCCATGCAGATCGGCAGAGACCCGAAGCCGTTCACCTCGTAGTTGGCGATCTGCTTCCCGGCCTGGGCGCCGAGTTCGATGCCCGAGGGGCCGTAGGTCTCGGTCGCAGGGTCTCTCCGCCCGCCGTTGCTTGTCAGCGGAGAATCCGGTCCCTATCATTCGATAGGTAGCGTCCGGTTGGGCATGGAGGAGAGGGCCGGTTCGTTTGGAGGAGACTGCTTGATGGCAGGGGGTTGGGCGGTGTTCGACGACTGCGGTCGCCGACTCTCGCAGGATCTGGACGAATGAGAACGGTGAAAGGGCCCGGGATGTTGAACGGCTTCACACGCAGATACCCACCGCTGGAGATGCTCAGCGCTGAGGAGATGGAAGAGATCCACCGGGGAGCGCTGTTCGTCCTCGAGAAGACGGGGATGCGGATCGAACACCCCGTTGCACAGAAACTGCTCTCCGATGGCGGCTGCTCTATCGACACCGAGGCCGGGCGGGTCAGGTTCCCGGCGGCGCTCGTCGAAGAATGCCTGCGCAGGGTGCCCACCCACTTCAGGATCAAGGCGAGGAACCCCAAACAGGACCTGATGGTGGGGGGCGACAGCCTGTACTTCATGCAGGGCATGGGCATGAAGCACGTCGATCTCGACACGTGGGAGACGCGGGCCGCTACGGCCGATGAGCACCGCGACGCCATGATCGTCGCCGACGCACTGCCGAACATCCACCTGGCCGAGGCGTGGGAGATCTACACCGATAGGGAAGGCATCCCGCCGGTCATGGCGATGCTCGAGAACCTGGCCAGCGGTATCCGCTACTCATCCAAGGCTCAGGTGGCCGGCAACATCCAGGATGCGGAGATCTTCGCCATCCAGATGGCCCAGGCGGTCGGCATCGACCTCTTCCCCGAGATCGAGCATGCCTCGCCGTTGATGATCGGCAACGGCGGTGTGGACGCTGCCTTCCGGTACATGGATGCCCGCATGCCGATCTGCCCGGCGCTGGGTGTCGCCATGGGTGCACAGGGGCCTGCGACCATCGCCGGGTCGCTGGTGCTTCAGGTGGCCGAGACCATGGGTTGGGCCGTCCTCACGCAACTACACACCCCCGGTGCGGCGATCGCTATTCACCATGGTGCCGGTCCGATGGACATGCGCACCGGCATCGATATCTGGGGCGGATCGGGGACGTCGGTCTCCACCGTCATGATGAACCAGATGCTGCGACGCTACGGCATCCCCATCTGGTCCAACGCCGGCTTCGCCAGCGATTCCAAAAAGATCGACTTCCAGGCCGGGTTCGAGAAGTCGACCGGCGCCCTGATGGCTGCGCTATCGGGCGGCCACCTCCAGTTGTTCCAGGGCGGGTCCAGCACCGAATTGCTTTACAGCAATGAACTGGCCGTCATGGACGACGACATCGCCGGATGGATCGGACGGGTCCTGCAGGGGGCCCGCATCGATGAAGAGACCCTCGCCGTCGATGTGATCGACGAGGTGGGGCCGATCCCCGGCCAGTACCTGGGGCACGCCCACACCAGGGAGTGGTGGAACAAGGAGGACTACTTCCTGGCGGTCACCGACCACCAGCCCTACTCGGAGTGGGTGACGACGGGCAAACACGACATGCTCGATCATGCCCGGGAGAAGGTGCAGGCGATCCTGGGGACTCACAAGCCGATGCCGTTGACTGCATCGCAGGAACAGGCAGTCGAAGACGCCCTGCAGGACGCTCGCTCCCACTACCGGAAACTGGGCGTGATCAACGATGAGGACTGGTCGCTCTACATGGAGACGATCGGCGGCTGACGGCTCCATCCAATAGAGAGATGACACGAGAGGGCCGCCCTTTCGACAGGGCGGCTAGTCCATGTTCTCCAGGGTGTTCATGTAGACGGCCCACTCCTCGTCGGAGATGTCGCCGGTGGCCCGGT
>CBDUUY010000178.1:0-5111 GCA_965370535.1 uncultured bacterium | reverse complement strand
CAATCCCCGGCATTGGTCCTAATCTGGTGACCAATCCCGGTGCCGAGAGCGGCTTCCCACTGGTTGCGATAGGTGTCGCCGCCGTGTCGCGGCGTGAAGGTGGAGGCCTCGTAGCCGATCCGCTTGGCCGAGAACCCCGGTATCACACTCGGGATGTACCAGGCGTCGGGCGGCAGGGTGCGGGCCCATCCGAAATCGGGGTTCACTTCGAGCGTGGCGTATTGGTAGAGGCCGTCGAAGTGGCCGCCATCGATCCAGGCTCCGTTGGGGGTGTCGGCGATCACCAGGCCGCCGTCGTCCAGTTCGTGGACGGCGTCGACCATGTCACGCCAGTAATCCCCCTGCACGAACTCCGCTCCGGCATGGGGTTGCGAGGAGCTCCAGACGAAGAAGAGGCCCTTGGGCCGGTCGTCATCGCTCCAGCGGCTCCGATCCGTCGACCGGAAAAAGGCCGGGTGGTCGCCGTAGTTGTCGTAGAGGTAGGTGATGTCGGTGAAGACGCTGCGTGCCGTGCGTCCCCCGTACGGCTCGATGTGAAACGCGACCTTGATGCCGTATCTCTCTGCCGTGTCGAGAATCAGGGGGAGGGCGCGGTCCTCGTAGGTGTCCCGGCCCCACCACGAGCTGGCGATCGCTCCGATGCCGGTCTCCCGCAACCACGCCATGTGCTGAGCGACGACTGCGGGGTCTATCGCGCTGTATGCCCCGAGCACCGGGTAGTAGTCGCTGCCGATGTTCGCCGGGGGATAGTTGCCCGTCTCGTGCCAGTGCACCCAGCCGCTGCCGAAGTCCGGGTTGCCGTACCACGGGTAGTAGAAGGCGACCACCCGCGGCGATGGGTCGGGCCCGATGACGGGAGGCAGCGTGGTCGTCGTCGTGGCGGTAGTGGTCGTCGTCGTGGCGGTAGTGGTCATCGAGGTCGTTGCGAGCGTGTCCGCGGTGGTCGCCGGGATGGTGGAGGCGGCGGTCGTAGAGGGTGCGGTGGTCGATGAGGTCTCCGCGCTTTCTCCAGCACATGCCGCTGTGGTGAGGGTGACGACCGCGGCACACGCGACCCACCGTCTCAGTCGAGGTTGGCGCAACGTGACCTCCTTGGGCCGACCACGGCAGGTTACGCCTCCGACTGGTTCCCGTGCTGCGGGTATCGCTCCCAACCGGAGGATTTGGTCACGAACACCGGCCGCTCACCCCAATAGGTCGCGTAACTCCCAGAACAGGGACCAGCACTCACGGTGCCACAAGAGGGGGGCCGCATCTATTGCCTCGCGTCCATAGGCATCCAGCACCCGGTCGATCAAGTCCGGATCCAGGTCCCGGTCGGCTCCCACCAGGAAGGCCAGGTCCCACATCGGGTCGCCCAACGACAACAGGTCCCAGTCGATCACCACGACGCCGTCCCCGACGGCCGGCAGATTGGCCGAGAAGTAGTCGCCGTGGACCAGGGCCGTACCCGGTGGCGGCTCCCCAGAGGCGAGAAGGACGTTCACCCGCACACCCGGTGGAGTGTCTGGCCAGGCCGGATCCCGACGGTCGAGGGCGGCGGCCGCTTCCACGACACCGAGCCGGATACGGTCGGCGTTGGGGCGGGACCGCCCCACCAGACCGCCGAGTTCGGGCGACAAAGCCTGCGGTTCGATCATGTGCAGGTTCCTCAGAATCCGGGCGGCCGTCACCCGGTGGACCTGAGTGAACGGCTGGGGATCGAACGCCTCGCTCACCACCAGCGCTTCGGTGGCGCCGACCGTGTTGTCGATGACGGCCGGGACCGGCACACCGAGCGGTGGCAGCTCCCGGGCCACCGCCACCACCTTGTCGGCGGTACCGACCGGCCCGAGCCCGGAGTAGTCGTCGAAGTCCGGTCGGTAGTGCTTGGCGACCACGCCGCCGATTCGCAGGATCGAGGTGCCGCTGCCGCCGCCCATCTCGACGGCGATCGGTGCGCCACCGGGGTGATCGGCGTTCGACTCTTTCCCGTCGGGGTATCTGCCCTGCAGGCGAGGGACAAGGCCCGCCCGCTCCAGGAGGCGGCGGGTGTCGGACCTCATCCCTGCAGGTGGTGCAGTAGGAAGCCGAAGGTGTCGGCGGTCTCGTCTATGAGCTTTGAGACCGGCTTGCCCATGCCGTGCCCTGCACGGGTCTCGACTCGCACCAGCAACGGGTTCTCGGACTCACCACCGGCGGCGTGCTGCAATGTGGCTGCAAACTTCAGGGAGTGCATCGGTACCACCCTGTCGTCGGTCTCGGCGGTCATGATCAGCAGCGGCGGGTACCGAGCCGCATCCCCGACGTTGTGGAGAGGTGAGTACTTCGACAGCCACTCGAAGGCATCCGCGTCCTCTGCTGCGTCGCCGTATTCGACCGTCCAGTAGCGGCCGGCCGTGAAGTGCTGGTAGCGGTACATGTCGGTGACGGGCACCTGAGAGACGACGGCCCCGAAGAGATCGGGCCGCTGTACCAGCACAGCGGCCGTCAGCAGGCCGCCGTTGGAGCGGCCCCGGATGCCGAGTCGTTCCCGGGTGGTGACGCCCGTCTCGATGAGGTGCTCCCCGCAGGCGATGAAGTCGTCGAACACCTGCTGCTTGTTACCGAGCATTCCCCGGCGATGCCATTCCTCGCCCTTCTCCGCGCCGCCCCGCAGGTTGGCGATGGCCACCACACCCCCGGCTTCCAGCCATGCGAGGCGGGCCGGGTCGTAGGTGGGGGTGGTGCTGAGGGCGAACCCGCCGTACCCGTACAACTCGGTGGGGGCGGGCAGTGGTGCGTTCTCGAGGCGGATGATGAACATGCCCACTTCGGCCCCGTCGGTGGAGACGGCACTGCACCGTTCGACGATTACCCGGTCCGGGTCCAGGCGGGGCGCGGCACCGGCGAAGGTGGTCGTCTCGCCGGCCTCCCAGCGCAGTGCCGTCGGGGGATGCAGGAACGACTGGAACCCCATAAAGACGACGGGGTCATCGAGTGTGCCGCTCATCTCTGCCACCGTGCCCGGCCCTGGCAGGGCGACCTCCCCGTCGGGGCTCCCGTCGAGGTGGTAGATCCGGAGGCGATGGGACGCCTCGTCGACGGCCACCAGGATCAGCCGTTCGGCAGCGGCGGCTGCCAACTCGATGGGCATCGGCCCCTCCGGCACCACCTCGACCCGGGTTTCCAGGTCGTTCACGGGGATGGCGACCACCCGCCCGTGAGGGGCGTCCAGACTGGTCTTCACCAGGAAGCGGCCGTCGTGGTGGGTCAAGAACTGGTTCTCCGCCACCCCGGTCTCGACGATGCGGGTGAACCCGGCATCCGGGTCGCCGAGTGGCTTGTACAGCAGGCCGTTCTCCAGCGACGTGCCGTCGTGCTCGGTGAGCATCAGGTAGGCGTCGTCGTGGCTGACCTCGGGGATGTAGCCCAGGGCGGGGTTCTCGGGGTTGGCGAATATCAGGGGATCGTCCTGCTGGGAGGTCCCGACCTGGTGGTAGTGCACGGCCATGTCCTCGAACAACCCCACGTCGCCTTCGGGCAGGTCGGGGAACCTGCTGTAGAAGAAGCCGTCACCCCACCAGGCGAAGTTGGTGAAGCGGAGGTACCGCAACTCGTCGGTGAGGTCTTCGCCGGTGGCGGTGTCGCGAATGCGGCCGATCTGGCGGTCCGAACCTGCCTCGGACACCGTGTAGGCCATGAGGGCGCCGTCGGGGGACAGCGACCACATCATCACCGCCACGGCCCCGTCGTCGGAGAGTTGGTTGGGGTCGAGCAGGACTTCGGGGTCGGACTCGCCCCGTGAGATCAGGAAGACCGGCTGCTCTTGCACACCCTCGTTGTGCTGCCACACGGTGACGCCGTTGTGGGAGACGGGTGCCCCGGTGCGGGGGGTGTCCCACAGTTCGGCGATGCGCTTGCGCAGCAATGCGATCTCGGGAAGCGAGGCCAGGTGGGGGAGGGTGACTTCGTTCTCTGCCCGTACGAACGCCCTGGTCTCCGGATCGTCGGGATCCTCCATCCAGCGGTAGGGATCGGCGACCCGGGTGCCGTGGTAGTCGTCGACCTGGTTGCTGCGGCGAGCGGCGGGGTAGGTGAAGGGCATGGAGGGGAGGGTAATCCCGTGGATGTGTGGCCCGATATGGATACCCGGCGGGAGCAGACCGGCACAGGCCGACCCTTCTCGGCAGACTCCTAGGCTGCGGCATCCACGCGAGGTGTCATGTCCAATCGTATCCTGACCACATCTTCCGGCATCAACCGGGAGGCATTCACGACCCTCGACTGGGCGCTGTTCCTCGGCATCAGTGCCATCTGGGGATCGTCCTTCTTGCTGATGGACATCGGCCTGGAGTCCCTCGAACCCGGTCTGATCACCTGGATGCGTGTGGGCCTGGGGGCTGCGGTGTTGATGTTGTTCCCAAGGGCGAGAGCCCCGATCGACCCGGAGGATCGGCCCCGGCTGCTGGTGTTGTCGGTGTTGTGGGTGGGCTTGCCGTTCACCCTGTTTCCGGTAGCCCAGCAGTACATCAACTCGGCGGTGGCGGGCATGCTCAACGGGGCGATGCCGATCTTTGCGGCAATCTTTGCCTCCCTGATGCTGCACCGTCTGCCCCGGGGGGCACAGGCAGTGGGCCTAGTCATCGGGTTCGGCGGGGTGGTGCTGATGAGTGTCTTCTCGGGGGCCGAGGGGTCCACGCAGGCGGTTGGAGTCGGCCTGATCCTCTTGGCGACCATGTGCTACGGCCTGTCGGTCAACATCGCCACCCCGCTCACCCAGCGGCACGGGTCGCTGCCGGTGATGGCCAGGATGCTGGCCCTGGCGACCATCTGGACCGCCCCGTACGGCGTCGTGGGCCTGATCGGCTCCCGGTTCGCCTGGGACTCGGTACTGGCAGTGGCCGCCGCCGGGATGATCGGCACCGGGGCCGCATTCGTGATCATGGGGGCCCTGGTGGGCAGGGTGGGATCCACCCGTGGATCTTTCATCACCTACCTGATCCCGGTGGTGGCACTCGTTCTGGGGGTCGTGTTCCGCTCCGACACGGTCGGCGTGCCGGCGGTGGCAGGCGTCGGTTTGGTCATCCTGGGGGCGCTGCTGGCTTCACGCCGGGAGAGCGCCGAACCCTGAGCGCGGCCCGATGGGCTCC
>CBDUUY010000177.1:0-5147 GCA_965370535.1 uncultured bacterium | reverse complement strand
GACCATGGACAACAATCGCAAGGGTCTGATCGCCGCATTCGTGCTGGGCCTCATTTCGGGACCAGCGCTGGCATTTGGCGCTGCCGGGGTGTTCGGCTCGGAGGCCGAGGCATCGGCCACCGAGACGACGCCTGTGACGATCGTCACCACCACCGAGGCGGCCGTGCCGATTTGAGGGCGACGACGTCACATCCAGATACTCGGCGGAGATCTCTGATGGGCAACTGGTCGTCCAGGTCGAGGTCGAGAACGAAGACGGGGACGGCGACGGCGACGGCGACGATTAGGCGTCCGGCACGACGACGGTGGCACAGCCCAGTGGGGTAGTCGGATCACCGCCGGTGTGGTTGAAGGCGATGGCGCACACCTCATACTCCCCCGGCAGGGAAGGCGTCGTGACCGCGCGGAAGAGATGGCCACTGGGGCCTCTGTCTGCGGTGACTCTGAGGACCGGGTCTCCGTCGAGCGTGATGCCGACGTCGATGGCATCGGAGGTATCCAGGTCGGACGCCCATCCCCTGGCGATGATCTTGCCGGTGTCTACGAAGGCACTCGTGAGGCTGCCCATGGGCGGCCAGTCCGAAGGGGACTCGACGACTCGACATCCGATATTGCGATTGGGTCCGGCGCCTTCGTGATTGAGGGCGATGGCACAGACCGTGTGATCGCCCGCCGCCAGAGGGGCCTGGAACACGGCTCGGAACCTGTCACCACTCACGCCACGGTCCGCCGATACCTTTGCGGCCCATATCCCATCGACCTGGATCTTCACCTCGATGGGGCCGGGCGTGTCCTCGTCGCGAGCCGTGCCCTTCACGATCAGGCGAGTGCCGTCGATGAACGCCTTCGTCATGTTCCCGGCCGGCGGCCAATCCTCGGAAACGATCACGTTCTTGCAGCCGATCACCTTGTTGACCCCGGTTGGTGCATCGTTGAGTGCGGTAGCGCACACCTCATGCTCACCTGGAGAGAGGTCTGCATCGAGGGTCGCATCAAAGCCGTGGTAGTTGCCCATGCCGTGCAGGTCGTGCACGGAGGTCTTGAGTTGGTCGGCCACAATCGTCCCGATCGTGTCGCCATCGACTTTGATCCTGATATCTACCGGATCCGCACCGAGATCACGGTCGAGGGCCCAACCGCCGACCCGCACCTGATCGCGCTCGGCCGCAGCCGTGTTGAGTGCCCCGATCGGGGCCGTGGTGTGGTTGACGATCTCGTACGGGTCGCCCCTCCGGGTGCACCTGTGGCCGGTTCCGGCGATCAGGTTGTAGACCTCGCAGGAGGCGTATCGCGTGAACCTGATGCCGGTGTCGCCGAATGTGGTGCTGTTGCGGGCTTGGAAAGCGATCCCGATCGCATAGTCGGTTCCCGACGGTGTCGTGATGAGCGCTCCGCCGATGCGGCGTCGGCTCGGATTGTTCGGATCTCCGTAGAGCCATCCGGATTTGTAGTAGGTCCCGGCTTCGGCGGGGAGTCGGGGGACGATCAACTCGTTGCCGTCGGTCGGCAGCCGGGGGAGTCCCGCCCACTGCAGGAACTCGGCGGTGTCGAGAGCATCGAGCACTTCGCCGCTGCCGACTCCTGCCCAGAATATCGCCAGGTCGTCCGTCGTCGTGATGTTGCGATATCCCCACGGGTAGGGGGTTTCGGAGGAGTAGCGGCTGCCGTACCAACCGCGAAGGAAGGTGTCGTCCAGGCCCCAACCTCTCGTGGCCTCGTTGATGCGATCCACACCGACGCTGGGCTGACGGCCGACCAGATCGATCACCAGCGACGCTGCGCCGTTGCTGGACCTCTGAAAGATCGACCTTGCGAGGGATTCGACAGCATCGGGGCCGACACGATTCACGGCAACGGCGACCCAGTACGCCTTGGCAGCGGACGCAGAGACCTCCCAGATGTCCCCGTTCACCTCCGCATGGGCTCCGTTGTCGAGTCGGACGACGGAGATGGCCACGTTCCTGGGAGCGTCACAAGTTCCGCCCACCAGCGGGCACGCGAGGAATGATCCGAACTCCGGAGCCTCCTCGACGAGTCGGGTGAGCGCAATCTGCAGCAGGTCGTCCTCGACATCGACGACGACGGTGTCCGCTGCCGGCGGCGGGTCTTCGGCGGAGACGGGCGCTGCCAGCATGGTCGCCAGGATGGCGACGCCGAGGGCTGCGGCCAGGCGGAATCGTGTCATGCAGCGGGTTCTATGGGCATGCCGGGGATCCAGCGCCTGGCGTCCACACTACGAACAGACGCCAGCACTTCTTCCATCAACTCGGGGCCGACCTCGCTGCCCGCTCTCTGCAGCGATCTCGTCGAGGCCCTGGTCGCCACCCGGTTGCCATCCGACAGGTCGCATACCTCTCGAGTGCGTATCGACAGGTCATAGGTGCCGATCTGCCTGGCCCGTTCGATGATCTCGTCCTTGCGGAGTGCCACCAGCGGGCGGATCACCGGAATGTCCACCGAGCCGTCGATCTCGACCAGGTGGGCGGCGGTCTGCGAGGACACCTGGCCCAGCGAGTCCCCGGTCACCAGCATCGGGAGATCCAGGCGCCGGGCGATCTGCTCGCCGGCCGTCAGCATCAACTGTTTCAGCACCACCTGGCGCAGTCTGGGATCCACCCGATCCAGGAG
The DNA here is from genome assembly GCA_965370535.1 of uncultured bacterium. Classification (GTDB taxonomy): domain Bacteria; phylum Actinomycetota; class Acidimicrobiia; order Spongiisociales; family UBA11373; genus JAHJML01. The sequence goes on along the minus strand of CBDUUY010000177.1, from coordinate 2,519 downwards.
TGCCTTCTTGATGGGCTGGAAGCCGGCCACATGGAAGCGGGGTCGGGTTCCGTGGCCCCAGCGAGTCACCAGTTCGTGGCCGACGGCGAGGGCCTGGTCGGTGACGCTGCACTCCATCTCGAGGTGCAGGAAATCCATGGGGCACCCGGTGCGCATCAGCATCCAAGCCGCCACCGGCGAGTCGATTCCGCCGGACAGCAGGGTGAGGCCCGGTTCCTGGGAGCCCAACGGAAGGCCGTTGGGCCCCGATGACCCGGAGCGCACGATGAGGGCGCTGTCCTCGGTGACGTGAACCCTCACAGTCTCCTGCGGATCGTCGAGGTCTACGCCTGCGGAGTCGTCGAGCAGCATCCTGCCGATCAGTCGGTCGGCATCGAGAGAGGTCCAACCCTGATCGCCGCGGCGCTTCACCCGCACCGCAAAGGTCTTCCCCGCCACCCTGTCCCTGGCGGATTCGACGACCGTCTCCGCCAGGTCTGCCAGGCCGTTGTAGTCGACCGAGTCCACCAGGCTGATCTTGCCGACGCCGAAGACGTTGCCGAGAGTGTCGGCGGCTGCAGCGAGGTCGTCGGCGTCCACCCGCATCTCATGCAGGCCGGTGCGGCGCACCTTGGCCTTCACACCATTGCGTGCGAGGGCCGCTTCGGTATTGGACATCAGCATCCGGAGGAACCTGGCGCGGGTGGGGCGCGACTTGAGGAAGATCTCGGGGGATCCGGTCATCCGGAGGAACCGGTCGCCGATTGTGGGTGGGGCGCTCGTCACGGCAGGCACCTCCTTTCGATGAGCTCTTCGGGCACACCTCACGCCGGCGTCGCCGCAATGGCGGCCGGTCATCCCAAAGGGTAGGCGGGCGGCAGTGGTGTGAGGTTCCTCTTGCCCGGGGTCGATCGCCGTGCCACCACTCGCCTCGAGCAGCGGGGGCCGGCGTTACTTCTTCAGGGCGAAGTAGATGTCGGCCTCCAGGAGGTCGCCGTCGTAGAAATGGTGGGTGAAGTAGAGGTTGCCGGACGCATCGAGGCTCGCCTCACCTGCAAATTGCGAGAGGATCAACTCGGGAGGGGACCATTGATCGTCTTGCCGGATCGATCGGAAGATCGCCGGCGTGCCCTCGTGCAGTCGGGTGAGCCACAACTCCGATCCGTCCTGGGCCAGGAACGGCCAGCCGTCCGGTCCCTCCGTGTTCACCTCGGTCACGTTCTCGGGTTCCTGCCATGTGCCGTCGACCAGGCGGGTCACCCAGATGTCGATGTCTCCGAGGCCTCCGTCGCGGATCGTGTGGTAGTACAACTCTGTGCCGTCGGCAGACAGGTGCATCTCGCCGACCAGGTAGTCCAGGTTCCACTGCTCGCCTGCGTTCTTCCACTCCGACCACGTCCCATCGGTGAGCACGGCGGTGTAGATGTCGATGGCTCGGAAGTTGCCTTGCCTGGCGGTGCAGAACCACCTCTTGTTGCCCGAGACGAACTCGCAGCCGTCGAGAGTGTCCTCACCCGGGTCGGACAACACCACCCGTTGCGGTTCGCCCCATCCGTTGCGGGCCCAATGCGACACCCAGATGCCGGTTACGCCATCGACCAGTTGTTCCTCGGCGGGGACGGAGATATCGGGGGTGAAGAAGAAGTACAGGGCGGTGCCGTCGGGTGTGATGAACGGCGAGTCCTCTGCCCCTGGGGTGTTCACCGGCGCTCCGAGGGGCACCGGATCCTCCCAGTCCGCGGCGTGCAGCACCGGTGGATGCAGATCGGACTCCGGCGTCACCTTGACGGCGTCCGTCGGGATCGCCCCGGCCCTGTCGGGAGCAGGCAACGGTTCGGCCGCCGTCGAGCAGGCCGCCACCGTCAGGCAGGCGACTGTGATCAGAACCGGAATCAGTCGGCCCATTTTCACGGTTTCCACAGGGTATTCATCTGCCTGATCGACCGGATTCACCGGCAGCGGCCACCGGGCATCTCATCAGACCAGAACGACAGAATCCTCGGCGAAAGGATCCTGCAACTCGATCCCGAACGCCAGGTAGACCGACGGCGGCACCGAGATATCGGCCAGGTAGAGATCGCCCACCACCTCCGGTGCCTGCAAGAGGCCTGTTTTGGGGAGGGCCAGGGTCATGGTGGCGTCGGCCCGGATGCAGGGATCCCCCACCCGGCCGGTGGTGGTGTCGAGACCGCTGGGGGTGTCGAGCGACAGGATCGGGTCGTTCCTGTCGCTGACCATGTGGATCAGTTCGGCGGCCCGGCCGCGGGGGTCGCCCATCAGCGAGTATCCCAGTATCGCATCCAGGATCAGGTCGGCACGCCCGGGATCGTCCGAGAACTCCACACCCATCTGCCCCAGGATGCGGGCCTGTTGGGCGGGGATGGGGGCCATCTCTTCGATCGCCCCGACCGGTGTCACCGTCACCCGGATTCCCCGGTTGGCGAGGTGGCGGGCGGCCACAATGCCACCACCGCCGTTGCCCCCTGGGCCTGCCAGGACGGCGACCGACCCGGGGGAGTATCTCCGGACTGCCAGCAGCG
>CBDUUY010000176.1:0-5200 GCA_965370535.1 uncultured bacterium | reverse complement strand
TAGCCAACGGGCCCGGGGCGCCCGGTGATGCCGCTTGGGATGCTCAGACGAGTTCAACGATGGCCATCTCGGCCCCGTCACCGCGGCGGGGACCGATCCGGACCAGGCGGGTGTAGCCGCCGGGACGCTCGGTGTAGCGGGGGGCCACCTCGTCGAAGAGATGGGTGACCACCTCGGTGTCCTCGATCTGAGCGAGGATCTGACGACGGGCATGCAGGCTGCCGGTACGCGCCTTGGTGATGATCTTCTCGGCGTAGGGCCGAAGCATCTTGGCTTTGGTGACCGTGGTGGTGACCCGCTCCTCCCAGAAGAGATCCGTGGCGAGGTTGCTCAGGATGTGCTTCTGGTGGGTGGGGCTTCCACCGAGACGGGGACCACGCTTGGGACGGGGCATCAGGCGGGTGCCTCCTCCTGGTCGGCCGAAGCCACCAGTGACAGGCCCAACTCATCGAGTTTGGCGGCGACCTCTTCGAGGCTCTTCTGCCCGAAGTTGGTGATGTTCAGCAATTCCTCTTCGGTCTTCTCGACCAGTTCGCCGACCGTCTCCACCTGGGCACGGCGCAAGCAGTTGCGGGGGCGCTCGGAGAGGTCGAGGGCTTCGATCGGCAGGTCGAGGTCGGGCGAGCCCGACTCGGCCGTGATGATGTCGCCCAACTCGAGGCCGATGCCCTCGCCGACCTCGGCGAAGAGACCCATCAACTCGCCGAGCGTCTTGCCTGCCGAAGAAACCGCTTCCCGGGGGCTGATCGAGCCGTCTGTCTCGACATCGATGGTCAGGAGGTCGAAGTTGGTCTGCTGGCCCACCTGGGTGCTCTCGACCACGTAGGAGACCTTGCGCACCGGGCTGAACACCGAATCTATCGGCATGATGCCGATGATCTCGCCCTTCATGTTCTTGTCGGCGCTGCGGTAGCCGACGCCGCGATCCACGGTCATCTCCATCTCGAGCCGGCCGGAGGCAGACAGCAGGGCGATGTGGTGATCGGTGTTGACGACCTCGACACCGGCGGGAACCTTGAGGTCGCCGGCGGTGGCCTCACCCTTGCCCTTGGCGGACAGGTACACCGTCTGGGGCTCCTCGGCCTCGACCCGGAGCACCACACCCTTGAGGTTCAGGATGATGTCGATGACGTCTTCGACGACACCGGAGATCGTCGAGAACTCGTGCTGGACACCTTCGATCCGCACCGATGTGATGGCGGCGCCGGGAATCCGGGACAGCAACGTGCGACGCAGCGTGTTCCCCAGGGTGTAGCCAAAGCCCGGCTCGAGCGGTTCGACGACGAACTGCGACCGGCTCTCGCCCAGTTCCTTTTCCTCGATCTGTGGACGTTGGACGATCAACACATCGACCCCTTACTTCGAGTACAGCTCGACGATGAGCTGTTCCTGGACCTGCGTGTCGATCTGAGCCCGGTTGGGCAGTTCGTGCACGATGATCTTCTTCTCACCCCTATCCACCTCGAGCCACTCTGGATTAGAGCGATCACTGGAGGTGTCGAGGGCATGTTGCACGACGAGGAGTTCCGCGCTGCGCTCACGCAGGGTGACGACATCACCATTGCGGACCCGGTAGGACGGGACGTCAACCCTCTTGCCATTCACACGGAAGTGGCTGTGGGACACCAGCTGGCGGGCCTGGGCCCGGGACTCGGCGAACGAAGCCCGATAGACGACGTTGTCGAGGCGGCTCTCGAGGATCCGGAGCAGGTTCTCACCGGTGATCCCCTTCTGGCGAGCAGCCTCTTTGTAGTAGTTGCGGAACTGGCGTTCCAGCACGCCGTAGATACGGCGGGCGCGCTGTTTCTCGCGCAACTGGATGAGGTACTGGGTCTCGCGAATCCGACCCTTGCCGTGCTCACCCGGCGGGTAGGGCTTGCGCTCGACTCCGCACTTCGAACTCTCACACCTGGCGCCCTTGAGGAAGAGCTTGGTGCGCTCGCGGCGGCACAGCTTGCAGACGGGTCCCGTATAGCGCGCCATGTCAGCCCCTCCTCCGACGTTTCTTGAGGCGGACCCCGTTGTGCGGGATCGGGGTGATGTCACGGATGCCCGTCACCTCCATGCCCATCGTCTGCAGGGTGCGGATGGCCGTCTCCCGGCCCGAACCGGAACCGCGGACGATCACATCCACCTTCCGCATCCCGTACTCGCCGGCCCGGCGGGCAGCCTGTTCGGCAGCGACCTGAGAGGCATACGGGGTGGACTTGCGAGAGCCCTTGAACCCCACCGTGCCACCCGAGGTCCACACCAGGGTGTTCCCGTCGAGGTCGGTGATGTTGATGATGGTGTTGTTGAAACTGGCGGTGATGTGCGCTTGTCCGTGGAGGACATTTCGCCGTTCCCGGCGACGCGTGCGCTTCTGTTGAGCCAACGAAACCTCCGCGGACCTTTAGTGCTTGGCGACGACCTTTTTCTTACCGGCGATGGGCTTGCGCGGACCCTTGCGAGTCCGGGCATTGGTATGGGTGCGCTGCCCGTTGACGGGGAGGCCTCGCCGGTGGCGGATCCCCTGGTACGAGCCGATCTCGACCTTGCGTTTGATGTTCTGTGACACTTCCCGGCGCAGATCACCTTCGACGTTGTAGTTGGCGTCGATGAACTGGCGGACACGGATGACTTCGTCGTCCGTCAGGTCGCGGACCTTGGTGTCCGGATCGAGATCGAGGGCGAAACAGATCTGCTGCGACCTGCCCCGTCCGACGCCAAAGATGTACGTCAAACCGATCTCGAGTCGTTTCTCCCTGGGGAGGTCTACGCCTGCGATCCGTGCCATCTATCTCACCCCTGCCGCTGCTTGTGACGCGGGTTGGAGCAGATGACCCAGACGCGACCGTGCCGCCGGATGACCCGGCACTTTTCGCACATGCGCTTGACTGACGGCCGAACCTTCATCTGTCGTCTCTCCTCGGGCCATTCGTCGCCCAGCCACCCTGTCGAAACGGGGGACCCGGAACGAACGGCGAACCGCGTTACCGGTCACATGTATGCACACCAAATGGGCCCCGAAGGGCCGAATAGGAAGATTAGGGCACGCGCACGCACACGACAAATCGTGCGCCCATCCCGGCGGTGCACCGTCACCCTACCAGCGGCGGTGTACCCGACACGGCCAAACTGCACCGAAGCCCCCATGAATGATTCCCCCGCCTACGGCACGGTCAGCACCCAGGGGCCGTCTTTGGTGATGGCCACCGTGTGCTCGAAATGGGCAGAAAGGCTGCCGTCGGCGGTCACCACGCTCCAGCCGTCGTCGAGCACCTTGGTGTCCCCGCCTCCGAGGTTGAACATCGGCTCGATGGCGATGGCCATGCCCGCCTTCAGCTTGAGGCCCTTGCCGGGCTCGCCGTAGTTGAGCACCTGAGGTTCCTCGTGCATCTGGCGGCCGATGCCGTGGCCCGTGTACTCCCGCACCAGGCCGAGGCCGGCCTCCTTGGCCACCGACTCGATCGCATGGCCGATATCGCCGAGGCGGGCACCGGGCACCGAAGCCTCGATACCGGCCCACAGAGCCCTCTCAGTGGCGTCGAGCAGGGCTTGCACCTCTTCCGGTATCTCCCCGATGGCAAAAGTCAGGGCTGCATCGCCGTGCCAGCCCTCGTAGATGGCCCCGGCATCGAGGGAGACGATGTCGCCATCCTTGACGGTTCGCTGATCCGGGATGCCGTGCACGATCACCTCGTTGGGCGACAGGCAGACGTACCCGGGGAAACCGTGGTAGTTGAGGAAGTTGGATGTGCAGCCGTTGGCGGCGACGATCTCGCCGGCCATCCTGTCCAGTTCCAGCATGGTGATGCCGGGGACCGCTGCTTCTCTCAGCGTCGAATGGATCTCGGCGACCACCCGGCCGGCGCGACGCATGAGGTCGAAGTCGCGCGGCCTCTTCATGGTGATCATGCCGACGCCAGGGCTACGGCGATACGCCCGAAGATCTCCTCGATGCCGCCCATGCCATCTACGGGCCGGACGATTCCGGCCTCGTCGTAGTGGGCGACCAGCGGTTCGGTCAGTTCCCGGTAGACGGTCATCCGGTTGCGGATGGTCTCCTCGTTGTCGTCTGCCCTGCCCTCTTTGGCAGCCCGATCCAACAGACGCTGCACCACCTCGTCCTCGTCCACCTCGAGGGTGACGACGGCCTCCAGTGCCCGATCGACGCCCAGCAGGTCGTCGAGGGCCGCAGCCTGGCCGGCGGTGCGGGGGAAGCCGTCCAACAGGAATCCGCAGGCGGCGTCGTCCTGGGCCAGACGGTCGTCGACCATGGCTATGACGATGTCGTCGGAGACCAGATCGCCGGCATCCATGATCACCTTGGCCGCCAAACCCAACTCGGTGCCACGGGACACGTGGTCGCGCAGCATGGCGCCGGTGGACACATGGGGGATGCCGACGGCACTGCACACCATGGCTGCCTGGGTTCCCTTTCCGGCACCGGGGGGGCCGAGCAGGAGCAGGCGGCGGCCCATCAGGTGAGGAACCCTTCGTAGTTCCGCATCATCAACTGGCTCTCGATTTGCTTCATCGTCTCGAGGGCGACACCCACCACGATGAGGATCGAGATCCCGCTGAAGCCGAGGTTGATGTGCCACAGGATGGCGACGATCGAAGGCAGGACCGCCACGCCCGCCAGGAACAGCGACCCCGGCAGGGTGATCCTGCTCAGGATGTGCTCCAGGTAGCGGCTGGTGGCAGACCCCGGCCGGATACCGGGGATGAACCCGCCCTGACGCTGGATCATGTCGGACTGGCGGGCGGGATCGAACTGGATCGCCGTGTAGAAGTACGTGAAGAAGATGATCAGCATCCCGAACATGAACACGTACCACCACGATGTCCCGCTCACCAGGTTGTTGTCCACGAACCGGCGGATCGCCCCGAAGAACCCCCCACTGGGGATCGAGGTGGCGATGAGCGCCGGGAAGTAGAGAACACTGCTGGCGAAGATGATCGGGATCACACCGGCGTTGTTGACCTTCATCGGGATATAGGTGCTCTGCCCACCGAGTACCCGGCGCCCCCTGACCCGTTTGGAGAATTGGATGGGGATCCTCCGCTGGCCCTGGTCCACGAAGATGATCCCGGCAGTCAGCACCAGGAACATCAGCATGACCACCCAGAACTGCAGGGCGGTGGAGTTGGCCTGGATCCCTGCGAACTGGGAGGGGATCTGGCTGACGATGCTGACGAAGATGATCAGCGACAT
>CBDUUY010000175.1:0-5244 GCA_965370535.1 uncultured bacterium | reverse complement strand
AAGACATCGAAGAGATCCTGCCCCTCCCCACCGGACTGGTCGGCAACGACCCGGTGTTCATGCTCCGGGTCCGCGGCGACTCCATGGTCGAGGCCGGCATCTACGACGGCGACCTGGTGGTGATACGGCGGCAGTCCGATGCACGGAACGGCGACATCGTGGCGGCCCTGGTCGGCGACGAGGAGGCCACGATCAAGAGGTTCAGCAAAGAGAACGGCAGTGTCACGCTCACAGCCGAGAACCCCGCCTATGAGCCGATGGTGTTCACCGAAGGCGTCTCGGTGCTCGGCAAGGTCGTGGCGGTGCTGCGCAGCCTCCGCTGATCAGAGAGATCCGCGGAAAACGGTCTCTGCAGGGCCCTCGATCCAGACGCCGTCCTCGGTGATCTCCACAGTCAGCGGTCCGCCCGGCAGTTCCACCGTCACGCGTGCATCGGTCAGACCCTCTCTATGGGCCACCGCCACGGCAGCAGCCGCGCCCGTGCCGCAGGCGAGGGTCTCGCCCACGCCCCGTTCCCACACCCGCAGCGCCAGACGATTCGACGACACACCCGTGGCGAACTCCACATTGGTGCGCTCCGGGAAATGGGGGTCCCCCTCGACGATCGGGCCGATCGCCTCCACCGGCACGCTGTAGCAGTCGGGGACAAATGCCACCGCATGCGGGTTGCCCACCCGGATCGGCTCCAGGTGGTACCCGGCAACATCCATCGGCCCCGCATCGGCCTCGCCGACACGACCGAGCAGCGCTCGCACCGTCCCGTCCCCCCGAACCGTCACCGGCCGCTCCCCCACCGACGTCTGCACGATGAATCCGGGGCCACTCACCATGCCCTCATCCAGCGCATATCGGGCAACACAACGGAGGCCGTTGCCACACAACTCGGCAGGCGACCCGTCGGCATTCCAGTACTCCATGCGCACCGATTCCTCACCCAGGGGGGTGACCACCAGCACCCCGTCTGCGCCGACCCCGCGGCGCCGGTGGCACCAGGCGGCGACCTGCCCTGCGTCGGGTTCGAACGGCCCGCCGATGACCATGAAATCGTTGCCGAGGCCATGCATCTTCACGAAGTCCATCCGGCCTCCTCGAACAGGGCCTGCAATCGCCCGGCCCGCCGCGTCACATCATCATGCCACTCGACGGGCACTGGACGGGGGTCACGACCGAAGAACGTACGCTGCCGTCCGGCCAATGCCCGGGTGGCGTCGATCGCCCGCCGCCTCCCCTCATCCAGAGTCCGGTGGCCCGTCGTCACCGGCAGCAACTGCTTGTACCCGACCGCCTGTGATGCGGTAGGCCCCAATCGGTGTGCCAGAGCAGCGACCTCCTCGAGCAGACCCTGCTCGAGCATCCGGTCGAACCGGACCTCCACTCGCACCGGCAGGGCCTCCGCCGCGTCGAACAGTCCTGCCACGAACTCCACCAGGGGTTCGTAGTCCCTCACGGCCGCCGCCTCGGGAAGGCCCGCCCGCACCGAGGGCGTCGCCCCGGTGAGCCGATGGACCTCCAGTGCCCGCGTGACCCTGCGTGGGTTGGCCAGGTCCACATGATCCGCTGCGGACGGGTCGACCTCCAGGAGAGCGGCCACCGCCCCCTCCGCTCCCAGCGCCTCCACCTCGCGGCGCAGATCCGGGTCCGACGGCGGGAATTCCAGGGGATCGATGAGCGACCGGAAGTGCAGCCCGGAGCCGCCGACGATCAGCGCCGGGACATCTCGGTGGGCCAGGCCGGCCAGCACCGCCCGGCCGGTCTGCTGGAACTGAGCGACACTGTATGGGTCCCCGGGATCGGCCAGGTCGATCATGTGGTGGGGCACCCGGGCGAGGTCGTCCGCATCAGGCTTGGCGGTGCCGATGTCCATGCCCCTGTACACCTGCATCGAGTCCACCGACACGATCTCGGCGCCTGCCCTCTCGGCCACCAGCAGAGCCGTGCTGCTCTTGCCGGACGCGGTAGGCCCGAGCAGGGCCGCCACCGGCCTCAGGAGAGCCTCCCCATCAGGTGACTGGGTGCCGCCCGCTCGATCACGGCGTCCAGGTAGAGGCCCGGCGGGTACTCGCCGGGCAGGTGCACCACCTTGTTGGTGCGGGTCCTGGCAGTGACGACCAACGGATCCTTGCGCGATGGGCCCTCGACGAGCACCTCCAGGGTGTCGCCGACCAGGGCGTTGTTCTTCTCCAACGTGATCTGTTTCTGGAGTTCGGCGAGGAGCCGGAAACGATCCCGGGCGACCTCCGAATCCACTGCTCCGTCCATCTCGATGGCTCGTGTCCCGGGACGGGGTGAGTAGATGAACATGAACGCATTGTCGAACCGGGCCTCGGCGACCACATCGAGGGTTCCCCGGAAGTCCTCCTCGGTCTCGCCGGGGAAGCCAACGATGATGTCGGTGGAGGTGGCCAGGCCGGGGACGATCGACTCCACCATTCGCAGCTTGTCGAGGAACCGCTCCGGCGTGTATCCCCTTTGCATCGCCCGCAGGATCCGGGTGCTGCCGCTCTGCAGCGGCAGGTGGAGTTGTTCGCAGACGGCGGGCGTCTCGGCCATCGCCCTGGCGACGTCTTCCCTGATGTCCTTGGGATGGGGACTCGTGTAGCGGACCCGGCGAATGCCCTCGATCTCTCCGACCCTTCTCAGCAGATCGGCGAACACCGGCCGGGGTCTGCCGTCGATACGGAGGTCGCGACCGTAGGAGTTGACGTTCTGCCCCAGCAGCGTCACCTCTGACACACCGTCGGCGGCCAACCCGGCCACCTCACGCAGCACGTCGCCGGGGCGCCGGCTGATTTCCTTGCCGCGGACATGCGGCACGATGCAGAAGGTGCAGGCGTTGTCGCAGCCGATCATGATCGTGACCCACGCCGAATGATCCACCTCCCGATGCACCGGCAGCGTCGAGGGAATCTGCCCGAGCGACGTTGTCTCATCGAGGATCTCGGTGATCGGACCCCACTCCTCGGCGTAGTCGAGTAGTGCGAGTGCCCGATTGAGGTTGTGGGTCCCGAAGACCACATCCACCCACGGCGCCTTCTCGCGAAGGGCCTCCCTGTCCTTCTGGGCCAAACATCCACCCACCATGATCCGCATGCCGGGCCTGGCGTCCTTGAGAGGCTTCAGTTGCCCCAGGTTGCCGTAGAGGCGATTATCGGCGTTCTCCCTGACACAGCATGTGTTGATGACGACGACGTCCGCGTTCTCGATATCGTCGGCGGCCACCATGCCGTCCGACTCGAGCAAGCCGGCGATACGCTCGCTGTCGTGCTCGTTCATCTGGCACCCGAAAGTGCGCACCAGATAGCGGCGGCCATCCCTGGTAGGGCGGCGCGTCTCACGGACGGTGGGCGTCTCCAACCGGATCATCTTGCGTAGTCGGTCGAACGTAGTTCGCGGATGACCGTCACCTGGATCTGACCCGGGTACTGCAGGTCCTCCTCAAACCGCCGGGAGATCCGGCGTGCGAGATCGGCTGCGCCCAGGTCATCGACCGTACCCGGATCCACCACCACCCGGACCTCGCGGCCCGCCTGCATCGCATACACCTTCTCGACGCCGTCGAACCCGCTGGCGATGTCTTCGAGGCGCTCCAGGCGCCGTACATAGGAATCCACGGCCTCACGGCGGGCCCCGGGGCGAGCCGCCGATACCGCATCGGCTGCCTGGACCAGGATGGCGGTCAGGGTGCGGGGCTCCACCTCGTTGTGGTGGGCCTCGATCCCGTGCACCACCCCAGGTTCCTCCCCGAAACGGCGGCAGATCTCGGCCCCGACCATGGCGTGGGAGCCGCCCAGTTCGTGGCTGACCGCCTTGCCGATGTCGTGGAGGAAGGCGGCCCTGCGGGCCTCTTCGGGATCCGCGCCCAACTCGGCTGCCAGCATCCCGGCCACCGTGGCCGCCTCGATCAGGTGATTGAGGACGTTCTGGCCGTACGAGGTGCGATACCTCAGACGGCCGAGCAAGTTGACCAATTCTGGGTGCATACGGGTGATGCCCACCTCGAGCATCGCCCATTCCCCCGCATCGCGGACACTCTGCTCGACCTCGGCAACCGCCTTCTCATGGGCATCTTCGATGGAGGCGGGGTGGATGCGTCCGTCGGCGACGAGTCGCTCCAACGCGAGCCTGGCCACCTCCCTGCGCACCGGATCGAAAGCCGACAAGGCCACCGCCTCGGGTGTGTCGTCGACGATGATGTTGACGCCGGTGACGGCCTCGAAGGCGCGGATGTTGCGGCCGTCGCGGCCGATGATGCGGCCCTTCATCTCGTCGGATGGCAGCGGGACCATCGACACGGTCACCTCGGTCACCACACTCGAGGCGATGCGTTGCACGGCAGCGGTCAGGATTCGCCTGGCGCGCCGATCGGCCTCTTCTCTGGCCTTCAACTCGAGGTCGCGTACCAGCACCATCGCCTCGCGGCGTCCTTCGTCCTCGACCTTGCGGAGTAGTTCTTCTTTGGCAGCCTTGGCGTCGAATCCGGCCAGGCGTTCCAGTTCGGCGCGGGCGGCCTCCCGCACCTCCTCGGCCTCGATCTGCAAGTCGGAGACCCCGCCTTCCCTATCGATTATCAGATGTTCGCGCTGAGCCAGGTTGGATGCTCGCTGTTCGAGGGTGATCTCCCGCTGGGCGATCCGTTCCTCCTGAGACTCGGTCTCGAGTCGCCGGTGTTCGAGTTGGGCCTCCTCCCGATCCCGGTATGTCTCGGCCTTGGCGTCGGCTTCGTCTTCCGCCCGGGACAGCAGGTCCCGCGCGTCTCGCCGGGCCCTGGACAGGAGTTCCTCCGCGGTGGCGGCTGCCCGCCCGTGTTTGCGGCGTTGGAAAACCCGGCCCACACTGAAGCCCAGGACCAGAGCGACGGCTCCCGCCGCCAGACCGATCACGGTCGCGATCATTGCCGCCTCCTCACGGGTGGAACCCAGACAGCAGCGCGCCGAGCATCCTGCTCGGCGCACGCATGTACGGACTGATTCGAGGCGCTACGCGCTCGCTGCCGGGCCTCCTCGAATGATCCGGTTCCTCTCCATGGCAATCGTCGTGTTCTTACTTGGTGTCACTGTGTCAATGCGTGCGCTTGGACGGCCATCGTACAGCACAGGGCCTGCCTGTGACAGGCCTCATTCCTGGTCGGTGTCAGGGTCGGAGATTCCGGTGCCCATCTCCTCGGAAGCCAGCACGGCCTCGGCCGCCGCGGCCACCACGACATCATCATCCGACGACCCGGCCCGGCCGACCGCCACGAGCACC
>CBDUUY010000174.1:0-5322 GCA_965370535.1 uncultured bacterium | reverse complement strand
AGGATTCCCGGTTGTCACACCTAGCCGTGACAACGGCCAATCCCCCTGGTCAAGAATGGTGGGTCGCCGGGGACTTGAACCCCGAACCTGCGGATTAAGAGTCCGTTGCTCTGCCAGATTGAGCTAGCGACCCGCCGACAGCGTAGCAAGGCGCCTACGGCAGGCAGATTCCAGGCGGGGGGCCTTTCCGCCTCTACGCTGACCGGGCATGCAGATCCAGGTCATCACCGAACGCTCCGGGGCGGAGGCATTCCACGCCGAGTGGAGTGTGCTGCTGGATGACGCGGCCACCCCCTCGGTGTTCCTGACACCGGAATGGCTGCTGGCCTGGTGGGATGCCCACGGCGATGGCCTCGACATGTATCTGGTGACGGTCCGCGACATGGGCCGGCTCACCGGCATCTTCCCGTTGGCGTACCGGGTGGACCGCCGATGGGGCCTGCCCCGGTGCCTGTTGCAGGGGTGGAGCAACGACTACACCGACCGGTTCGGGCCGATCGTGGCCGAAGACGCCCGTGAGGCAGTGGAGGTGGCTGCCCGGCACCTGGTCAACGACGCCCCGCCCTGGCATTGCCTCGACCTGAAGCCGTTGAGCACCGGGGACCCGGTCACCGGGTGGCTGGCGGATGCCCTGGGTGCGGTGGGCGTGGGAGTGGGAGTCACCGGGTGGTGGGAATCGCCGATCGTCGATCTGCCCGGGGATCCCGACACCCTGCGGGCGGGTCTGAGCGGATCGTTCCGCAGCACGCTGCGCAGGAAGGCGAGGATGGCCGACCGGGAAGGCCTCACCGCCGAGATCCGGGAAGATGCCGCCGCACTCGATGAGGCCTTCGAGGTGGCGGGGGAGTCGTGGGCCCACGGGCAGGGCACCGGGATCGGCTCGACACCCCAGAACAGGCAGTTCTACCGGGGCCTGGCCGCTGCCGCCGAGAGACGGGGATGGCTCCGCATCGCCCTGCTGCGCACTCCCGACGGCGTCCCCATCGCCTTCGAGTTGAACCTGGTCCGCAACCGCGAGGCTGTGAACCTGAAACTGGGGTACCGGTCTTCGGTCGGGAACCTGTCATCGGGCCTGGTGCTGCGGGGCCATGTGATGGATGCCCTCATCGCCGAAGCATGCCGGACCTTCGACCTGCTCGGCTCCGTCGAGCCGTACAAGCTGCACTGGACCGGCCGCAACGTGCCCCACGTGCGACTGCGTGGTTTCCCGCCGACACCGCTGGGCCGGATGCGTCATCGATATCGGCATCGGCTTCGCCCTGTGATCGGAAAGGCCCTCGAGAGGGTGCGCCGGCCATCCGAAGGTACCGAGTGACCGTCGGAGCGTGGCACAATGTCTCGACGGGCTGTGGCGCAGCTTGGTAGCGCACCTGCTTTGGGAGCAGGGGGTCGTCGGTTCAAATCCGGCCAGCCCGACCATTACACTGCTGCCGATCGCGGGTGTAGCTCAATGGCAGAGCTCCAGCCTTCCAAGCTGGCCACGAGGGTTCGACTCCCTTCACCCGCTCGAGATGACCGGTTCTCGACGCGCCCCTGTAGCTCAGTGGACAGAGCAGGAGCCTTCTAAGCTCTTGGACGGGGGTTCGAATCCCTCCGGGGGCACCGGATAGTCTTGGTGACCGTAGCTCAGGTGGTTAGAGCGCCAGGTTGTGGCCCTGGAGGTCGGGGGTTCAAGTCCCCTCGGTCACCCCGAATACGAGACGGCCGTCGGCCGTCTCGTCCTATGCATGGATAAGGAGCACATCGTGACCGAAACGCGCGAAGCGGGTCCGTTCGAGCGAATCCTGACGGTCACGATCGCCGGCGACGCGCTGGCGAAGGCCGAGAACAAGGCCGCTCACAAACTGTCCCAGGAAGTCAAGATCAAGGGTTTCCGACCGGGCAAGGCCCCCCGCTCCCTTGTCGAGAAGGTGGTCGGCGCCGAGACCCTGCGCCGCGAGGCCGTCGACGAGGCACTGCCCGAAGCGGTGGCAGGGGCGATCCGCGAATCCGACCTGAAACCCGTGGTGGCACCGCGCGTCGAGGACATCCGCGAGATCGAGGAGGGTGTCGAGGTGGACGTCCGCATCACCCTCTGGCCCGAGATCGACACCCTGCCCGACTACCAGGGCCGTGAGATCGAGATCGAGCGCCCCGACATCAGCGATGACGACGTGGACAAGCAGGTCGAGCGCATGCGGGACCAGTTCGCCGAGTTGGAGGATGTGGATCGGGAGGCTTTCGACGGTGACTACGTGCTCATCGACATCACCAGGGCGGACGGCGATGACATCGCCAAAGACATGATGTACGAGGTGGGTTCGGGCACCTTCATCGATGGACTGGATATTCCTCTGCGAGGTTCCAGGGCGGGTTCCATCGAAGAGTTCGACACCACACTGCCGCAGCCCGAAGGCGATCCTGAGGAGGTGGTGGCCAAGGTGTTGGTCAAGCAGGTGAAGGCCAAGCGCCTCCCCGAGCTGACCGACGAGTGGGTGAGTGATGTTTCTGAGTTCGAGACCGTCGTCGAGATGCGAGAGCAGTTGACCGAGGATCTCTCCGAGATGCGAGTGGGCGGCGCCAGGATGGTGCTGGGGGAGCGGGTCATGGATGCACTGCTGGCCGATCTCGATCTGGAGATGCCCGGGGCTCTGGTGGACGCCGAGATGGAGGGGGTGCTGCACCGTTTCGCCAACCGGCTGTCACAGCAGGGCATCACCATCGAGCAGTACCTGCAACTCACCGGCCAGGAGCAGGACGCCTTCGTCGATGATCTGCGCAGCCAGGCGTCACTCAACCTGCGGAGCCGCATCCTGTTGGACGGGGTGGCCGAGGCGGAGGGCATCGAGGTGTCATCCGACGAGATCGACCAGGCGATCGTGCAACTTGCGGCCGCTTCCCGCACCACAGTCGAGGAGTATCGCAAGGTCCTCCAGGAAGGTGGCCGGGAACAGACACTGGGCGGTGATATCCTCCGCGAGAAGGCAAAGGAGCGGCTGGTCGAACTGGCCGTGCCCGTCGACGAAGACGGGGATGTGATCGACCTGCCGGTGCCCGACCGGGCGGACACCCCGGAAGGGGAGGGTTCCGGCAAAACCGAAGACGAAGACGGGCCAGGGCCCGCGGACGACGAAGACGAGGAATGATGATGGAGAACTACTACCCGATCCCGACGGTCATCGAACAGACCAGTCGCGGCGAGCGGTCCTTTGATATCTACAGCAGGCTCCTCAAGGAGCGCATCATCTTCCTGGGCACGCCCATTGATGACAACGTGGCCAACTTGATCATGGCCCAGTTGCTCCACCTCGAAGGCGAGGATCCCGAGAAGGACATCGCCCTGTACATCAACTCGCCGGGCGGCGTGATGACATCACTGATGGCGATCTACGACACGATGCACTTCATCAAGCCGGATGTCGCAACGTACTGCATGGGCCAGGCCGCCTCTGCGGCTGCTGTGCTGCTGGCGGCCGGGTCTTCCGGCAAGCGCTACGCCCTCCCTCACGCCCGTATCATGCTCCACCAACCCCATATCGGTGGCCTCGAGGGGCAGGCGACGGACATCGAGATCCATGCCAGGGAGATCATGCGGGTCAAGGAAGAGATGAACCAGATGCTGGCGGACCACACCGGCCAGGAGATCGAGAAGGTCCGTATGGACACCGACCGTGATTTCTGGATGACGGCGCCCGAGGCAAAGGAATACGGCGTGGTGGACGAGGTCATTGAAGGTCGTCAACTCAAGTCGGTCGACTGAGAGGAGCGGATCGGTGGTCTCTAAATTCGGCGAGGGCGGCGACCTGCTCAAGTGTTCCTTCTGTGGGAAGTCGCAAAAACAGGTCAAGAAACTGATCGCCGGTCCCGGCGTCTACATCTGTGACGAGTGCATCGATCTCTGCAACGAGATCATCGAAGAGGAACTCGCCACCATCGAAGAGGTGCCCCTCTCAGAGCTGCCCAAGCCGGCAGAGATCTTCGAATTCCTCGAGGGGTATGTCGTCGGCCAGGATCGGGCAAAGAAGGTCCTGTCGGTGGCGGTCTACAACCACTACAAGCGGGTGCGGGCCGTCCAGCGTCAGAAGGACGACATCGAACTCCAGAAGTCGAACATCCTGCTCGTCGGCCCCACCGGTTCGGGGAAGACCCTGTTGGCACAGACGCTGGCCAAGACGCTCAACGTGCCGTTCGCCATCGCAGACGCCACCGCCCTCACCGAGGCCGGATACGTCGGTGAGGACGTCGAGAACATCCTGTTGAAACTCATCCAGGCGGCCGACTTCGACATCAACAAGGCCGAGACCGGGATCATCTACATCGACGAGATCGACAAGATCGCCCGCAAGGCCGAGAACCCCTCCATCACCCGCGATGTCAGCGGGGAGGGCGTCCAGCAGGCGCTGCTCAAGATCCTGGAGGGCACGGTGGCTTCGGTGCCGCCGCAGGGCGGCCGCAAGCACCCGCATCAGGAGTTCCTGCAGATCGACACCACCAACATGCTGTTCATCTGCGGCGGCGCCTTCTCAGGCCTCGAGCACATCATCGAGCACCGTATCGGCAGGCGGGCCATCGGCTTCGATGCTCACGCCCACAGCGACGCCCAACGGGACAGCGCCACCCTGCAGCAGGTGCTCCCTGAGGATCTGCTCGGCTACGGCCTCATCCCGGAGTTCGTCGGGCGGTTGCCGGTGCTGGCCACCGTGGACGAGTTGGACAAGGATTCGCTGCTGCGGATCCTGGTGGAGCCCAAGAACGCCCTCACCAAGCAGTTCGCCAAGTTCTTCGAGATGGATGGCGTCGAACTGGTCTTCGAAGAGTCGTCTCTCGATGCGATCGCCGACCAGGCCCTGCTGAGGGGCACCGGCGCCCGCGGCCTGCGGGCCATCCTCGAAGAGGTCCTGCTCAACACCATGTACGACCTGCCTTCCCGCACCGACGTGGCCAGGGTGGTCATCGACGGGGAAGTCGTGCGCGAACGGATCAACCCGACGCTCATCCCCATCACCGAACTGGGCAAGGAGCGCGAAGAGCGCAGCGCCTGAGCGGTGCCGCCGGGCCTGGTCCGGTGACTAGTCACCCCCGGTGGTCTCGAATGATGCCGTGTCGCCACAGAAAGTGGTTGTCACGCGCTCCGCAGTGACATACGGTGGCGGTGCATGGATTCCTTAGTTCACGCGAACCTCTGCAAACGGGTTGAGACGGGAGGGTTCACCAAAGGGCGTGGTCCTCGCCCAAGGTGAGGGAAGGGGGGTCGGGGGGGGGGGGGGGCGGCGGGCGGCCCCCCCCAACCGCCGGGCGGGCGGGGGGGGAAGCGGGGGTGGTTAGGTGGTTGTATGGGGGGGG
>CBDUUY010000173.1:0-5331 GCA_965370535.1 uncultured bacterium | reverse complement strand
ATGCCGATCCCCGGGTTGGCATCGATCCCGTTCTTCGGGAAGGTCTTCTTCAGCCACAACCTGTCGGTCTACGGGTCCTATCTGGCGGTGATCGGCGCCTATGTGTTCATCTACCGAACCCGGAGGGGATTGGAGTTGCAGGGAGTGGGGGAGCGGCCCGAAGCTGCCTTCGCCAGGGGCTTGCCCGTCAACCGCCTCCGCTACCTGTACACGATCGTCGGCGGGGCGTTCATCGGAATGGCAGGGGCCGCGTATTCGCTCGATGTCAAACTGGGCTGGAGGGACGGCCTCACCACCAACTTCGGGTGGATCGCGCTGGCGATCGTCATATTCGGCGGGTGGAACCCGGTGCGAGCCGCCATCGGCTGCTACCTGTTCGGAGCCCTGCAATTGGCGGCGCTGAAACTACAGCCGGTCTGGCCCGACCTGTCGCAGATCCTGCCGATCATGCCGTTCGTGCTGATGATCTTTGCGCTGCTGCTGGTGTACCTGGACTGGTTCCGCCGCCTGGGCGACCGCCATCCCGGACTGCGGAGAATCCTGGCCAGTGACCCGCCTTCGGGCATCGGGATCGCCTTCCGCCGGGAGTGACTCCTTATCTGCCGTAGAGGCCGAGCATCGAGGTCTCCCCTATCAGGCTCCCGTCGGCCCGGGCGTTCTCGATTGCCGCCAGGATCTCCGCCGCCGGACTGGCTTCCGGGAGATCGATGGTGCCGGTCAGGGCATACAGCGTGAACACGTAGCGATGTATTCCTCCCGGTGGGCATGGACCGTCCCATCCGTCGATCTTGACGGGTGCGCCGCCGGGGAACAGGTCTCCGGCGTTGAATGCCTGGGCGAAGTCGTTCCTTCCTTGCAGCACACCGTCGGGGAGTTCCCCCACCGGGATGCCGGGGGGCAGACCGTAGGTGCCCGGCGGTATGTTCCACACCACCCAGTGGATCCAATCCCCGCCGTCCGGATCGACGACCGTCAACGCCAGCGACACGGTGCCGGGTGGGATTCCATCGAAGTGCAACTCCGGCGAGGCGTTGTCGCCGTCGCAGGTGAGTGTCACCGGCATGGGGCCGCCGTCGTCGAAAGCCGGAGTTGAGATGGCGAACTCGGTGGGCGAATCCGGCGGCGCCGTGTCCGAGGGCCCCGCCTCCGGGGCCGTGTCCGTTGGCGCGTAGGCGTCGGTGGTCGTTGTGGCCGGGGTCGTGCTGGTCGGGGCAACCACCGTCGTCGATGACGAGGGCGCCTGCGCTCCTGGTGCTTCCGTAGTGGCGGCTCCGTCGTCGTCTCCGCACCCGGCCAGGCTCACGACCATCAATGTGGCCGCAGTCATCATCATGATCCTGCGCATGGTCCCTCCCCGGGATCGGTCTCTTCACTATCGGCGGCCGCACCGACTGGTGCCAGGGGACAACGGCCCGATCGGCGACGGCGCTCAGACGACAGGTTCCCCGATCGTCAGGCCGGCCATCTCGATGCCGGTGCCTTCGAGCGCATCGGCCAACTGCGCCGGTGTGCCCGCCAGGATCGGGAAGGTCCCGTAGTGCATCGGCACCACCGCCGACACCCCCAGCAACTTGGCCGCATGGGCCGCCTGGGGCGGGTCCATCACATAGTGCCCGCCTATGGGCAGCAGGGCGATGTCGGGGGAGAACAACTCACCGATCAGTGACATGTCCCCGAACACCATCGTGTCTCCTGCGTGGTACACCCTGGGGCCGCCCGGGAACGCCAGCACCCACCCGGCCGGGGTGCCGCCCGGGATGATCCCGTCGGGCCCCGAGATGCCGCCGGAATGCACTGCATCCACCATGGTGCCCTTCATCCCCCCAGGCCCGTCGACCGTGCCGCCCTTGTTGAGGCCCACCACGTTCTCGACGCCCTGCATCTCCAGGTACACGGCGACCTCGTGGATGGCGAACACCGGAGCGCCGTGTGCCCGGGCGAGCGGTTCGGCATCTGCCATGTGGTCGAAGTGGCCGTGGGTCACGAAGATCGCGTCCACCCGTTCCTGGGAGTGCTCGGTCGGAGGGCAGACGGGGTTGCTCTCCAACCAGGGGTCGATGATCACGGTGGTGCCGTCTCCGAATCGGAACCGGAAGGTGGCGTGTCCCAGCCAGGTCATCTCGATGCCTTTGAGATCCATGATCCTCCCCGCCGCGTGTTGCCCAAGTGTATGGAAAGGGAGGCGGGGGGTGTCGGGTGACCGCGGTCCCGGCGGCGACCGCGTGGCGACGATCGACCTGGGGGCTGCTCAGAGCCCTTCGGCCTGGTCTTTCAAGAACCGCTCGATCTCGTCGGCGATGTCCTGCCCGGAGGCGGCCTGATCCCGGGCTTCAACGGCCTGCTCATATCGCTCGACCATCTTGCGGGCTTCCGGCCTGGCCTCGAGGGCGGCGGCGAGTTGCCGTCGCTGCGCCGAGGCATCGTCCACCAGGGACCCGAGTGGGATGTCTATGCCGGTGTGGGCGGCCACCCGTTCCACCAGGGCGACCACCCCGGGGTGATAGGCGCCGCGGACGTAGTGGGGGACTCTGGCCCAGAAGCCGACCGCCGGGATGCCCTGAGCGGTGAGGTAGCTCTCGATGGCGAGAGCGATTGCGGCGGGAACCTGCAACTTGCCCTCGGGGGTGTTGGCGTCGTCACCGACCAGATCGGGCTGCGAAGCCGTGGTCACCACCACCGTGGGCCGGGTGTGGGGCGCCGCCCACGGGATGCCGCCGAGTGAGATCTGCTCCACGACGCCCAGGGCAGCGGCCAGGTCGGCTACCGCGATGGAGAACTCCTGCCAGTGCCAGTTGGGCTCCGGCCCGCTGAGGACCAGGAGATCCCGGCCGTCGATCGACCGGTGCCGCACCGTGACTGAGGGCCAGGCCAACTCCTGGAGCGCACCCTCGATGAAGGTGGCTTTGGGGCGCGACACCCGGTAGTCGTACAGCAGATCGGGTGGGAACGAGGCGATCACAGGCCCTTCTTCGGCGATGTGCCCTGCGGCCGTGATCCCCACCGAACCGGCACCCACCCAGCCTTCGAACGCGACCACCAGCACCGGGTCCGTCAGATCGGCGGCCTCGTGTAGTTCGTACATCGATGGCCAGGGTAACGGGATGGCATCCCCAACCCCGGTCCCCGAGATGTGGCTGCATGTGCTCTCTCTGCACACCCGGAGCGAACTCCCGGTGCTTCTGGTCGGAGAGTGAGACCGGCCGACGGTGTCAGTAGAAAGTCGTGCGACGCACCGGTTGGAACAGATCGACATCCCGGGCGCAGGCGGGCGCGGCCGGGCACAGCCTGCATTCGGGTTCGGTCATCTCGGGGCATCGGTGGCGCATTTGGAAGAGGAACCAGTCGACGGCCCCCATCGATTTCCCGCTGATCCCGGCGAGTCGCTCCACTGCCGAATGTGCCGCCCGGCGCACCGCCACCTCATCATCCTCTTCGACGATGAACCGGCCGGTGAGGCGTTCCCGTAGCGTGTCGTCGACGGTCACCATCCCGGTGCGCAAGCAGGTGCGCTGGATGTGGTAGTCCACTATTGGAGGGCTGTCGTCCCCATCCACTTCGCGCAGCCAGCCTTCGGGCCGCTGGCGGAGGATGATGGCGAGCAGTGCCGATTTCTTGCGGAGCGGATCCTCGCGGTAGCCACCGACGTGGTCGAGCAGATGCAGCAGCGTCGCCAGGGGACGGTCGGTGCGGTTGGCCGCCTCGACCAGATCGCTCGGCCGCCAACCGAGTTCCCTCATCGTGGTCCCGTAGTCGTTGGCCAGGGCGACGTGCAGAGGCAGGGCGGTGAGCGGTGTGCCGCCGTCGTCCCCGGCGAGTCGGGTCGTGAAATCCTCGTGTGTCACCGATGCCTGTCCCTCCGGGGTGAGGCCGGCCGGATCGTTCCGCAGCCATCGGAGGTAGGAGGCCCACAGGTAGTCGCTGCCCTTATGACGGACGCCGTGCACCGTGGCGTAGGTGGGGCCCCCGTAATGGCCGTCGGATCGTGCCCAGAACCCGAACTGCTGCAGTGTGGCGGCGAAGAAGAAATCCAGAGCGCCCGGATCGGTGACCTCTGGGAACAGATCGCCGGTGAATGGAAATGAGGTGGCCTCGTCGAGACCGGCGATCAGTGCGGCCATGGCGGTGACCCGGGTCGTATCGACGCGTGCCCGTTCATCGACCGGTGGCGCCGGCGTGCCGTCGGGGTGGATGAGCAGGGCGGGTCCCACCCCGGCCACCATGCTGCTGGCCGCCGCCACACCGTGCCGGGCCGCCTCGATGGGGTGGGCCCCGTCTGCCAGGTAGGCCATCACCGTCCCGCAGAAGGTGTCCCCCGCCCCGGTGGGGTCGACGGCCGTTGTGGCGATGGCGGGCACGGTGGTGCGGTGAGATCCCTGGACCACCATGGCTCCCCGGCTGCCGAGGGTGATGAACAGGATCTTGCCGGGCCGGGCCGTCACCTCGTCGATGGGGCCGAACAGCAGGCCCGCTTCGGATTCGTTGCAGAAGAAGATGTCGGCGGTGGCTGCGGTCCTCCTCACCGCTTCGGTCTCTCTGCCTGCGGCGCAGGAGTAGGTGTTGGCCGCGGTCAGGCACCCTCGTTCAGCCAGATCCTCGACGAAAGCCAGTTGCAGAGCGGCATCCAGGAACGGCACGCAGAATGCCAGCGGAGGCAGGTCGCCGATATCGTCCAGCAGGTCGGGCCGCATGTCGGGCTCGGCACCCAGGAACTCGTCGAACCTGGTGACACCACCTTCGGGGCCGTAAACGATCTCGAAGCGGGGGAGATCGTCGGGGGACACCGACGGCCCAACCCAGCGGATCAGACGTGCGGCCGGGGCCAGCGGAGCCGGCATCGGCTCGGGGTGGGGGGCCAGCATGGTGATATCGGCACCGGCTCTCATGGCTGCCAGTGCTGTGTAGAGACCGGCGCCGCCCGCCGATGGCGTCGGCCTGCCGCCCACATGGAGCGTGTCGAGAGATGCCCCGCCCACCACCAGCACCCGGGGCGTTCCGCCGGTGCCTTTTGTCCAACGTCCGATGGCTGAGTTCACGGCGCCGAGCCTAGGAGTCTGCTGGGTGATGCCGTTGCTCAGATCGGCGGCCGGGCGCGCCAATCGCACGGACGAGGTTTCACCACTCCGTGCAATGGAATGGCGGAGCCGAGGACACCGCGAGTGGCGATGATCTGGTCGTCGAGATGAGTGACATGTGTTGCTCAGCGGGTTCCTAGATCGCACATCCGTCGATCGGACATGGCGCGATCCGTCGCCGCCGCTGCTGCATGAGCGGGCGGTCGGCGGCCGTTCGATGACCGATCAGTGCTTCTTGGATGGTTGTGCGATCGGGAAC
>CBDUUY010000172.1:0-5332 GCA_965370535.1 uncultured bacterium | reverse complement strand
CTTGACTTCGGCTACCAGCTGGCGCTGACCGGGCACCTGGTGTTTTTCGCCATGCACACCAACAACGCCGAACACACGTTGATGCGCGTTATCGAGGCGGGTTGCGAACCGATGATCGCGGCGATCGCCATCGGTATCGGGGTGCCGTACACCAACCACATCACCCATCGTTTTCAGGAGGATCGGGTTCGCTACGACACTCCGGAGGAAGCCCTCGAGCACACCCTCACCCATACCGGCGGTGCATTGGCGGGTTCGGCGCTGACCACGGTCGCCGGGTTCGGCATCCTGGTCACTTCGACGCTCAAGCCTTTCCAGCAGTTCGGCATGGTGGTGGGATATGCGATCGGCTTCGCTCTGGCGGCCTCGGTCCTGGTGCTGCCGAGCATGCTGGTGCTGTGGGATCGCTGGCATCGCCGCCGCGGCGATGCTGTGATGGGTCGAGTGGAATCCATAGAAGAGGTAGCGACCCGGTGAAGCCCCCCCCGGTACGCCGGGGCCATCGAGATCGGAATGGGGCCGCTCGGGCGGAAGGTCGGTCTAGGAGCGGCTCCCCAGTACCCGGCGCAGGGTGCGTACCCACCGGGACCAGACGGCCGGTTCGGCCACCGCTCCCGTCGTCTCCCTTTCGGCGTTGTCGAGGGCGTCCTCGATGAGGGCATCGTGCAACGGCAGGACCACCGTCAACCAGATGGGCACGAACCACCACGTCACCTTGCCCTCGATGGTGTGAGAGAGCAGTGTGCCGCCGTCTGCCTCTGCCGTGTCGAAACGGTGGGCACCAGTCAAACCCCTGGGACCCTTGAAGCGAAAGGTGACCGATCGGCCGGGTTGATACGCGGTGACGTCGTAGCGGATGAAGGCGTGTCCGCCGTCGGCTCCCACTCCCATCGGGCGGTCGAAGCGCATGGCCGGCCATCTGCTGCGGGGCCACAACCTGTCATCGTCGGAGGCCAGCGTGTCGATGAGGGCCCCGATGGTCTCCAGAGGCGCTCCGATGTGGCGGCTGTGGAGACTGGTGGCTCGCATCAGAGGACAAATCGCTCGCCGTCGGCGTCCTGGACCTCGATGGCGACCGCAAGATCGGGGCGCCGGGGCCAGCGCTCCAGGAGGGCCCTGGCCTGCGTGTTGCACTCGGCCTGGAACAGGGCCCAGGGTTCACCCTGGTTGATGTCGGCGAGGTCGGCCTTGTGCCCGGGCAACGGATCGACACTCTCGGCGTGGAGCGTCACACCCTCGAGGAAGACCAATGCCAGGCCGAGGTCGCCGCAGCGAACCAGCATCCCGGCTGCCACCGGAAGCGGGTAGAAACCCTCGTCCTCGGGCCCGCGCCTGGCCGCCAGAGCATCGAACTCGAGAGCCAGCACATCCACGGGGTGGGGCCCGGTGACTCCCGGATCCCCGACCTGTTCCTCGGCATCTGCGCCGAGCATGGCCGCCGCCGTGTCGAGGGTCCGCTGCAGATCCTGGGTGTCGAACGCCCACGGGTTGCCCTCGTCATCGGGGTAGAACTCGACGTACACGGTGCCGTCGTCGGCGTAGGCGACGCCGACTATGCGATCCTCCTCGATCAGGTCCACCACCGGAGCGTCCAGGTCGGGGTCGCGGCGGTCTCTGGCGTGTAGGTCGGACATCTACCGGTCGGCCATCGGCACGTAGTCCCGGAGCACTTCGCCCGTGTAGACCTGGCGGGGACGGCCGATCCGGGTGTTCGGATCCTCCATCATCTCCTTCCACTGGCTGATCCAGCCGGGGAGCCTGCCGAGGGCGAAGAGCACGGTGAACATCCGCACCGGGAACCCGAGGGCCCGGAACATGATGCCCGAGTAGAAGTCCACATTCGGGTACAGCTTGCGCTCGACGAAGTAGTCGTCCGACAGGGCAACGTCTTCCAACTTCATGGCGATGTCCAGCAGGGGGTCGTCGCCACCCATACGTTCGATCACCTCGTGGGTGAAGCCGCGCAGGATCGTGGCTCTGGGGTCGTAGTTCTTGTACACCCGGTGGCCGAAGCCCCAGAGGCGGAAGGGATCGTCCTTGTCCTTGGCCCTCTCGATGGCGCCTTCGTAGTCGTGACCCTCTTCGTGGATCTTCGCCAGCATCTCCAGCACCCTCTGGTTGGCGCCGCCGTGGAGCGGCCCCCACAGGGCCGAGATGCCGGCCGACACGGAGGCAAACAGGTTGGCCTGGCTGCTGCCGACCAGTCTCACTGTCGAGGTGGAGCAGTTCTGCTCGTGGTCGGCGTGGAGGGTCATCAGCACATCGACCGCCCGCGCCACGACCGGATCGATCTCGAGGTCCTCGGTGGGCACCGAGAACATCATGTTCAGGAAGTTCGATGAGTAGTCGAGTTCGTTGCGGGGGTAGATGTATGGCTGGCCGACTGATTTCTTGTATGCAAAGGCGGCGATGGTCGGGAGCTTTGCGATCAGCCTGATCGCGGACTGCTCGACGGCGTACGGGTCGGCCGGGTTGTGAAACGCCGGGTAGAACGTAGACATCGCGTTGGTGGCCGACGACAGGATCGCCATCGGGTGGGCGCTCTTGGGGAACGCATCGAAGAACTTCTTCATCTCCTCGTTGAGGAGTGTGTGATGGGTGATCTCCGACTCGAACCGGTCTCGCTCCGCAGGGGTGGGGAGCTCGCCGTGGAAGAGCAGGTAGGCGACCTCGAGGAAACTCGATGATTCGGCCAGTTGCTCGATGGGGTAGCCCCGATACCGCAGGATGCCCTCTTCACCGTTGACATAGGTGATCGAGCTCTTGCACCCTGCCGTGTTGGCGAACCCGTAGTCGAGGGTCACCTTCCCGGTGGTGGCCCGGAGCTTGTTGATGTCTATGCCTGTGTCGCCGACCGTGCCCGGCACGACTGCGAGTTCCGCATCGTCGCCGTCAATACGCAGTGTGACCTGGTCCTTGCCCATGCACCCTCCCCCGGATCAGTCGTCTTCCTTTGCCGCATCGATCACTCGCTGGACCTCCTGGGGAGGCGCCTCCTCGTAGTGATCCAGCTCCATCTCGAACGACCCGCGCCCGCTGGTCAGGGAACGGAGGTCGATGGTGTATCGCTGCATCTCGGCCAGTGGGACCTCGGCCGTCACGATGCGCAGGGTGCCGTCCGCCTCCATGCCGAGGACCTTGCCACGCTTGGCATTGAGGTCGCCGATGATCTCGCCCATCAGGTTCTCGGGTACCCGCACCCGTACCTTCATGATCGGTTCCAACAGGGTGGGCCTCAGGCTGGGGGTGGCGGCCTTGACCGCCTGGATCCCGGCCATCCGGAACGACATCTCATCGGAGTCCACGGAGTGGTACTTGCCGTCGTACACAGCGGCCCGTATCCCGACCACCGGGTAGCCGGCGATCAGGCCGCGTGACAGCGCCTCCTGGATGCCTTTGTCCACGGCCGGGATGTACTGGCGGGGGATCGACCCGCCCTTGGTCTCATTGGCGAACTCATACCCTTCGGGAGTGCCGAGCGGGCTGAACTTGACGAAGGCCACACCGAATTGACCGCGGCCGCCGCTCTGCTTCTTGTGCTTGCCCTGGACGTCGGCAGTGCCGCGGATGGTCTCGCGGTAGGGGATCTTGGGCAGTTGGGTGTCGATCTCCACGCCGTAGCGGCGTGCCAACCGTGCGATGGTCACCTCGAGGTGGCCGTCGCCCAAGCCGGACAGCACCGTCTGGTTGGTGTCGCTACGGCGTTCCACCTTGACTGTGGGGTCGTCCTCTGCCGCCCTCTGTAGCGCCGTGGACAGCTTTTCCTCATCCTGGGCAGAGCGGGGGAAGACCGCCAGGGACATCGCGGGCCTGGGGACCACGACCGGTTCGATGGCGATGTCGCTATCGGGCGTGCGTAGGGTGGACCCGGCCACAAGCGACTCGAGCTTGGCCACCGCGGCGATATCTCCGGCGACGATGTGATCGATGTCCTCGTGCTCCTTGCCACGCATCTGGAACACGTTGTGCATGCGGCCCCGGTTGCCGGCAGGGCACACTTCGAGTTCGGCGTCGTGGTCGATCGTGCCCCGGTATACCCGGAACAAGCTGATGCGCCCCACATAGGGGTCGGACATGGTCTTGAAGATGTAGGCGACCGTGCCGTCGTCGGGCAGGTCGTCACCGGCCGCCAGGGGCGGCGTGGGCCTCTCGGAGGGGCGGGGCCCGTAGTCCACGATGAACTGGGCGAGTCGGTCGATGCCGATCATCTCGGTGGCCGAACCACAGAGCACCGGGAAGGTGGACCCATCCACCATGCCCTTGTGCATGCCGGCGATCAACTGCTCGCCGCTGGGCTCCTCGCCCTCGAAGTACTTCTCGAGCAGTTCGTCGTCCGTCTCGACGACCGCTTCGACCAGATCGGTGTGCAGTTCGTCGACCTGACTCTGGACCTCCTCGGGCACGTCCGTCTTGGTGGCTCTGTTGCTGCCGGCGTCGTAGACGTAGGCTTCGCCGCCGACCAGGTTGGCGACGCCCTTGAGGTCGTGCTCTGCGCCGATCGGGACCTGGATGGGGGCGATCCCGGTGCCGAACACCTCCTTGAGTTGGGCGAGGGTTCGGCTGTGGCTGGAGCGTTCACGGTCGAGTTTGTTCATGAACACCGCTCTGGCAATGCCCTCCTGCTCGGCGAGACGCCAGAGGACCTCGGTCTGCACCTCGACCCCATCGACGGCAGACACAACGAAGAGTGCCAGGTCGGCGGCCCGGAGTGCTGCCAGGGCTTCGCCCAGGAAGTCGGCGTAGCCGGGGGTGTCGATGATGTTGATCTTGTGCCCATCCCATTGTATGGGGGCCAGCGCCAGGGCCACGGAGCTCTGGCGGGCGATCTCCTCGGGTTCGAAGTCGGTGATGGTGTTGCCGTCCTCGATACGTCCCAGACGGGTCGTGAGACCGGAGAGGTGCACCAGGGCCTCGGCGAGGGCCGTCTTCCCGCTCCCGCCATGGCCGACGAGCGCGACGTTGCGAATCTGATCGGGGCCCAACGGCGTCCCTCCTGTGATCGTGGGTAGGCACGACTCTAGTGAGTGGGAAGGGGTCCCATTCCGTGTGGTACCTTGCCTGGCTAGGAGGCATAGTGCTGGACATCCGAGCGCGGAAGAATGTGTCTCGTGCGGTCGACCCGATCGCCCGAGTCGTGGCCAAGACGGGGCTGACGCCGACCGCCATCACCTTGCTCGGCCTGATCATCTCGATCGGCGGCGCAGTGCTGATCGCTCTGGGGTATCTCGCCGTCGGGGCGGCGGTGCTCGGCTTCGGATCCCTGCTGGACATTCTGGACGGGGTTCTCGCCCGGCTGACCAACCGGGAGAGCATGCGGGGGGCGCTGCTCGAC
>CBDUUY010000171.1:0-5371 GCA_965370535.1 uncultured bacterium | reverse complement strand
GGCGTGCCGGGCGTGCCGTGGATTACGCGTATGGCCTCCTGCTGACGGGCGCCGAGGATCGTGACATTCAGGACTACTTCATCCGGACCGCGTTTCCCTCCAGTGAGCACGTTGATGAAGTGCTCGAAATCCTCGCGGCCTCCGATGGGCTCAAACTGCGTCAGTTGGAAAGTGTCAATCTGCCGCGCGGCCGTCTGGAGTCGACTCTCAAGATTCTCGAGGTCGAAGGGGCGGTCTACCGGGAAGGCTCCACTTGGCACCGATCGGCCTCGGCCTGGCAGTACCCGGCCGCCCGGGTAGAGGCCGTGGCCGCCCACAGGCGGCATGAGCAGTCCGTGATGCTGGAGTACGGCTCCACCGATTCATGCCTCATGGAGATGCTGCGTTGGCAACTGGACGATGATGAGGCCGCACCCTGTGGCAGATGTGCCAACTGCACCGGCCCGTTCCTCGCCGCTGAGGTCGATGACGGCATCGTTCAAGAAGCGATCCGGTTCATCCGGAAGGGGGCCGACACTATCGAACCCCGTCGCCGTTGGCCGATTGCCATCGATGGTTCCAGTGTCGTGGCTCACCCGGTCGAGCGGGGTCGGGTCCTGACACGTTGGGGTGACCCTGGGTTGGCGAGAGCAGTCGAGACGGGGAAGTACCGGGATTGTCGGTTCGCTGATGATCTCGTCGAGGCTTTCGCTCGCATGGTCAACGAGTGGGACCCGCGGCCGCGGCCGGAATGGATCACACCGGTCCCCAGACATGGTGGCGGTGGTCTGGTTGATGACCTGGCCCACCGGTTGGCTACGGAACTCGGACTCGAGTACTTCCCCTCAGTCGAGAAGATCCGTGAGACCCGCCCGCAGAAGACGATGCAGAACTCGACCCGGCAGGCAAGGAACCTGTTGGGAGCCTTTCGAGTGGAGAGCGTGCGCTCGGGTCCCGTGCTCCTGGTCGACGATGTCGTCGACTCCCGGTGGACGCTGACCGTGATCGGTGACCTTCTCGGGGCCGCCGGGTCTGGTCCTGTCTACCCTGTGGCTCTCACCGACACCTCGCGGAGTGACTCGTGAATCTGTCCCACGATGCAACAGCAGTGGTTGTTCTGACGACCCGGTTGGGCGATTCGACGCGACCCTCCTTTCCCCCGAAGGTGTGGCATGGCCTGCAGCAGGCTCTGGCAGATGCCGGGCTCCCACCCGAGGTCGTCTTCCAAGGGTCGTCGGCATTCAAGTCAGCGGGACTACCCCCAGATATGCAGGAACGAATTGGCGCTCTCGTGGCTGATTCGGCGGTTGTCGCAATCGAGCTCGAGCATCTGGCGAGCAAAGGGATTTGGGTCACGACTATCGTCGATATGGAGTATCCCGATCGTATCCGCCGGCTGGGACACCGCGCCCCTCCAACGATCTTCGGTGTCGGTGATCGGTCTCTGCTGGACATCGGCGGGATCGGCGTGGTGGGATCACGGGATGTGTCCGACGTTGGAGCGGCGTTGGCCAAGGCGATCGCGGCCGAAACAGCAACCCGCAATCTGCCTGTGGTGTCGGGCGGGGCCCGGGGTGTCGATCAACTTGCGATGAATGCGGCCTACCTGGCGGGGGGATCGGTCCTCGGCGTCCTTGCCGATTCGCTGGAGCAACGAATCAAGAAGCCGGACATCCGGCGGGCGTTGGATGGCTCGACAACGACACTGATCACGCAGCAGCGCCCCGACATTGGATTCAGTCCGGCCAGTGCCATGGCACGGAACAAACTGGTGTACTCCCTGTCGGTTCTCACTGCGGTAGTCGCATCGGGGAAGAGCGGCGGCACCTGGACCGGGGCGTGCGAAGCGCTCGACCACTCGATTGGTCGTGTGGCGGTGTGGCGTGGCGAAGGGGAAGGCGAAGGCAACGAAGCGCTCGAGCGGAGGGGCGCAGCCCCATTTGAGACCCCGGCAGAGTTCTGGAATCTGCTCCGGGATGAGCCGGAGTCGGATCCCGAGCAGCTCGAGATAGATCTAGCCGGATAGGGGACATCCGCCCGCATTGACACGGGCAAGATGACTTGTCGCGGGGGTGGCCGGTCAAGACAACGTCGGCCTGGCAACCCGCCTTCTTGCAGGATGGGGAGGTCGCCCAGGATCAGTACCTCCGACAACGAACCCCCGGATGGCGAGAATTCGTCCGACCGTTCCTTTCCCCCGGCAGCAATGATCCGTATGTTGTGACGGGACTCGAGGTGACCAAATGAACGGCGACACACGTGATGCTTTGGCAATCCGAATCGAACGTCTCGAGGCCGATGTCGAGTTCCTTTGTTCGGTCGAGTGTGCCGGGCGGGCGCCGGGCACGGCCGGGGGAGGGATAGCGGCAGGGTTCGTGGAGTCCCGTATGCGGGACCTCGGGTTGGAAGCGGCCGGCGAGCACGGGTTCTGTCAGCCGATCCCACCGATAGGTGGTGCCAGCATCCTGGGAGCCCTTCCGGGCACCGGCGAGGGGTGGGTGCTGCTTGTCGCCCACTTCGACCACCTGGGGGAGCAAGGTGACGGGACCTACTGGGGTGCCAACGACAACGCTGCGGGTGTGGCTGTGATGCTGGAAGTGGCCCACTCCCTCGCCGACCGTCGGGAGCCAACCGGCCGAAGTGTCCTGTTCTGCAGTTTTGATGCCGAGGAACCGCCCTACTTCTGTGGCCCTCACATGGGGTCGCAGTGGTTTGTGGATCACCCGACGATCCCGCTCGACGAGATCGATCTGATGGTCTGCCTCGATCTGGTCGGCACCAGTCTCGGTCCCGAGGGCCTGCCGGGGACGGTGAGGGAGTCGATCTTCGTGCAGGGGGCCGAGACCAGCAGCGGCACGATTGATCTGATCGATGGGCTCCCGGTGATTGACGGGATCCGGCCCCGCCATATCCCGGATTGGCTGATCCCCCCGATGAGCGACCAAGACGCTTTCCGTACCGCCGGGATCCCGTGGGTCCTCTACACGGTGGGCCGCGACATCCGCTACCACACCCCCGATGACACTCCCGAGTATCTCGACTACTCCAAGATGGCGGCGCTCGTCACCCACCTCACACATCTGGTGATGACCGCCGCCGACAGCGAGGGGAAGCGCTGCTACCTCACCGATCCCGCAGATGAAACCGCAGTGCTCGACGGCCTGCGGGACGTCCTCGGGGAACTCGTTGCCGTCGATCCTGAGGCCGCCGTCGGGTCGGTGTGGCTCGAACGTCTCCAAGACGAGTTGGAGGGCGGATGCCTCTCGGAGCACGCCCGCGATGTGGTGAGGGCGATCGTTCTCGGACTCGAACAGCGTCTCGCCGGCACCTGAATCCCCGATCCCTGCCCGCGGCCCGAATCCCGACCGTCGGCAGCCACATGGAGCAAGCCAACCCACCGAACGGGGCACTGTGGCCGGTTCCTCTCGATCAAGCAGGGTTCAGTCTGGGCAGGGCGTCGAGGAAGGCGGGGTTGGCCGGTCCGTTGCCGAGAACCGACCCGACCTCCGACAAGGCCTCGTCGGAGGTCATCCCGAAGCGGCGTTTCAGGTAGGCGGCTCCCAGCGTGGGTGTCCGGTTCTGGGCCTTCACACAGTGCAGGTAGACGGTCTTGCCATCGGCCCGCCACCCGGCCACTGCGTCGGCGGTGTCTTCGAGGATCCACAACAGGTTGGGGTTCCTGTCCGGGTCGGCGTCGTCGAGCAGCAGCACATCGATGTGACGGCCGTCGGGGCGGAGGGGTTCTGAGCCCATGCGGCACAGCGACACGATCATATCGGCATCGACCCCGGGGGCCGCTGCAGCATTGCCGATGATCACCCCCGGATCCGACTTCAGCGGAACTGCCCTGGGCTCATGCGGGTCGTCAATGGCGTAGTGGCCGAGCATGCTCGGGGACGACGGCCATCCCGAACCGCTGGGCCTGCCTCTCCCGGCAGAGAGCACGGCGAGTCGGGTGAGATTCCGGGCGTCGTAGCCGGGCCAACCGTGCAGCATCGCCTTCCAGTTCAGCGGAACCGCCGACGATCCCCATCGGGCACCGAGGAGGGATCCGGCGATGGCAGCCACCGTGTCGGTGTCGTGACCGATTCGCACCGCTGCCACCAGAGCATCGCCGAGGTGCCCGGCGGGCCGGTCGGCAGGCACCGGGGTCTGGGTGATCGCCGCCCACGCCGCCTGCAGAGCGGTCACCACGAACCCGTTGGGGGTGAATGACCCGGGTTCGGCCGTCTCGGCCTCGGCGATCTTCTCTTCCCAGAATGTCCGGCGTTCTACGGCGATGGATTCGAGGCCGCCGGTGAGGTCGAATGCGGCGTGGTGGATGGCATGGTCGATCGCCAGGCACCACAGCACGCAGGCATCCCCGGCCAACGGGTCGGCGTGGGTCAGGTCCGAGATCTCCCGGGCAGTAGCGGCGATCGCCTCACGGTCGCCAAGACGGGTGAGAGCGACCGGCGCGGTCCGCATCAGGCTCCCGTTCCCGGCACACCTGGGGTGGGTCCTGCAGTACTCCCTGGCCGCTTCGGGCAGGTCCTCACCGGTCGGAGCGGCGCTCAACACCACCCGGGTCATGATCCCTACGTCCGTGGGATCGGACTGAATCCAGAACAGGAACCGCTCACCGACGGCAGCAGGGTCGAGGTGCCCGGTGGCTGCTTCCCCGGCGATGCAGATCGCCATCTGGGTGTCGTCGGTCCACTCACCAGGCTCCCAGTTGAATCCGCCGCCGCCCTGCATAGAGATCGGCGCGTCGGGACTGGGGTAGGTGAACTCGTACCCGGCGCCGAGTGCATCCCCGCACGCCATTCCGAGCAGCGCACCGACAATACGATCCGTTGAGGCAGCCATGTCGGGGACGCTACCCGGAGGGGGTGACATGCCGCCAGTGTCCCCGGAGAGCCTGAGAACCCGTCAGGAGTCCGCCCCGGGTTCGCACGCCCACCTACCCACACGGCGCGACCTGCAGCCACCAGCCAGTTCCACCGTTGATCAGATCCCGCCCCTCGGGGAGATCATCAGCTCTGATGGAGTTGCACTCCGGTGTGCGGGAACCTCCGGGCATGGTCGGCGGAGCAAGAGCCGCGAGAGTGTTGCGTCGGCCAGTCCTGGATTCAGAAACGACCGGTTTCGTGAGCCTGCGGGACCACAATGGGCCGGCCGGTGAAGCCGGTGCAGCGATTGGTGCCGTCATTGCCTAGTTCTTCGGGTTCGACACGGCGACAGAGGCACCGACGAGGACGGAAGGCGTGAATGGCGACTGAAGCAACGCAAGCCGCCGGTCCACCGGCCAGGCGCCGGCACGATCTCGATGCGTTGCGCGGCTTTGCAATGTTGCTCGGTATCGGTTTGCACGCCTCGTTGGCGTTCATCCCATCGTTTTGGCCGGTGCAGG
>CBDUUY010000170.1:0-5376 GCA_965370535.1 uncultured bacterium | reverse complement strand
GAGGTTTTGCCAGAGGTGGCGGCGGCTGAGGTTCTCTCCCTTCCTCCCGCCTAGGGCCGGTGCCGTCGTCTCAGGCGGTGCCGGTCCGCCGCCCCACCCAGACCACCCACGTGAGGAACTCACGATCTCGTTGGTGGTCGGCAGTCCACTGTCGCTGATCGGCCAGGCATCTCTCCGCGTGTTCCCCCGGATGGAGGCGGGCGTACTCCCCGGCCGACCGGGCCACCCTTGCCTCGTAGCCGTCGAATGCTGTATCTGAAGCGACGATACGATCGAACGGATCGAACCCTGCCTCCTGGAGGATGTCCCTTTGCCCATCGAGGGTGAGCACCCTCCCATATGTCGCTGCAATCGCTGCGGGGTCACATCCCCGTCTGAGAACCAGGTCGCCGATTGCCACCACTCCACCGGGCCGGGACCTGGCCGCCGTGGCCGTTGCCGTCCCGGAGAAGCCGTTCCAGATCCATGACGCACCCAGGCAGGTCAGAGCGTCCCAGTGGTCTCTTGGCAGGTCCTTGCCGTCGCCCAGCCACCAGGACAGCGATCCGGTGATATCCCGATTGCGGCTCTCCTCGATGGCCCTGACGAGCACCCAGGGTGACAGGTCGAGGCCGGTGGCATCCACGGCGGTGCGTTCGGCCGCCCTGATCAGCAACTCACCGTGCCCGCAGGCGACGTCGAGCATCCGGTCCCCAGGGCTCAGGTCGAGGCATCCCAATACCTCGTCCAGGTCCGGGCCGGTCATCGGACTGCAGATTCTCATCGAATGATGGAGCGCCTCGGACGCATGGAAGCGTTCCCAGGCACCCTCCACGTCGGTGCCGGGCAGCACGACGACCTCGGCGGGCAGTGTCGGGTGGTCCATCTACTCGTAGGGAACGCCGGTGACCGAGAAGGTTCCCCCTCCCACTGCCACCAATCGCCCTGCGGTGGTGCGGACCTCGGCATCGGCGGCGGCGAGACTCCGGCCGGCACGGATCAGGATTCCGGTGGCGTGGAGGTCTTCGCCGGTGACCGGTTCCAACAGCCGTATGTTGAGGTCGATCGTCGAGATCCAGGTCTCATAACAGACGGCGGCGGTGAACCAGGCGGCGTTGTCTATGAGGGTGGCGAAGACTCCGCCGTGCACCTGGCCGAGAGCGTGGTCGAGATACCCGGCATGAGGCTGATCGATGATCCCCCTGAGATCGTCGTCGTAGCGCAGGGTCATCCCGAGATGCACGGCGAGCGGAGCCCTCTCGAAAAGGGCGACCATCCGCTCTGCTCGTGAGGCTGGGTCCATGGCACGGCATCGTATCGGTATCAGGGCGTGCCGTGCCCACGATTGCAACGGACCACAAATCCGCAGGGGCGTCGTCAACCGGCACAGGGGGGTGGCGAGACTCGGCGGCGTGGAAGCCCGGCGAGATCGTCGAGGCACTCTCCCGGGAGCTCCTAGAAGAGGTCTTCCTCATTTAGGCCGAAGGCCGGGTGGCGCAGCTTGGACAGCGCCCGCTTCTCGACCTGCCGGATGCGCTCGGGAGTCAGTTTGAGGTTGGCGCCGATCTCTTCGAGAGTGCGCGGGATGCCGTCATCGAGGAACCCGAACCTCGCGGTGAGGATGGTGCGCTCCCTGCTGTCGAGGCGGGACACCGCGCTGCGCAGCTCCCTGGCCACGTCGGCGCGTTCGGCGGCGAGGCCGATGTCCTCGGCGTCGGCGTCGGCGATGAAGTCGGCCAACTCGGCCCCGTCCTCGCCGATCGGTTGTTCCATGGACACCTCGCCGCCTACGGCAAGGGCCCGTTCCACCTGCACGATGTCGATGCCGGTTTCCTCGGCGAGTTCGATTGGAGTCGGCTCACGGCCCAGCAGGCCTCGCAGGTTGGAGAGGGCCGAACGAATGGTGCCCAGCGTCTCGTGGAGATGCACCGGAATCCGCACCACCCGGGACTTCTCGGCCACGGCGCGCTGCAGCGCCTGGCGAATCCACCATGTGGCGTATGTGGAGAACTTGAAACCCTTGCGCCAGTCGAACTTCTCGACGGCCCGGATCAGGCCCAGATTGCCCTCCTGCACCAGATCGCCCATCTCCATGCCGTTGGCGTTGGCGAATCGGCGGGCGTTGGCCACCACCAGGCGCAGGTTCGATGCCACGAACCGCTCCTTGGCGTCCTCTCCGGTGCGGACGGTGCGGCGCAGTCTCACGGCCTCGACGTCACCTTCGTAGGCGTTCTCGTCGAGCAGTTCGGCGGCGCGGCGGCCGGATTCGATGGCCTGGGCCAGCGCAACCTCCTCCTCGGCGGTGAGGAGTTCGTAGCGGCCCATCGACTCCAGGTAGAGGGAGAGGCCGTCGGGAAGCGGTTCGTTGCGCGGTCGCGCCGGTGCCGTAGTCATATCTGTTACCTGCCAACGGAGCCGGGGCGTTTCCCATTCCCGGTTTCCGATCGGTACCGGGCACCCATCTAGGCTGGTGCGATCGAGAGGTGGTCCATGGCGGCAGACATCGTGGTTGTTGGGAGTCTGAACGAAGACACCACCGTCAGAGTTGCCCGGCTGCCGGAGCCGGGCGAGACGGTGCTCGGCCAGGGCCACTTCACAGATACCGGGGGCAAGGGAGCCAACCAGGCGGTGGCTGCCGCCAGGCTTGGAAGATCGGTCGCCATGGTCGGCATGGTGGGCGCCGATCGGGCCGGCATGCTGCTGCTGCAGACCCTGGGCGGTGCCGGCGTGTCCACCGAAGCAGTCCTCAAGACGACTGAGGCTTCCACCGGAATGGCGCTCATCACCGTTGACGAGCGTGGCGAGAACATGATCGTCGTCAGCCCCGGCGCCAACGGCGCATTGACCCCTTCGGATGTGGAGGATGCCGCCTCCGTGCTCCTGCAAGAGGCGGCGGTGACCATGCTGCAACTCGAGATCCGTACCGACACCGTGGCTGTAGCGGCGCGTCTCGGCAACGGCACGGTGATCCTGAACCCGGCGCCGGCCCGCGCCCTGGAGCCGGGCCTGCTGGCCCACGTGGACGTGTTGATCCCCAATCGCACCGAACTCGGCATTCTGGCGGGGGTCGGTGATGCTCCGACCACGATCGACGAAGCCGCCGATCTGGCGGGATCGCTGGAGGGCCCCACCACCGTGGTGGTCACCCTCGGCGCCGATGGGGCGTTGCTGGTGGACGACGCGGGGATCCACCACATTCCGTCGGCGCTTGTCGATGTGGTCGACCCGACAGGGGCCGGCGACGCATTCTGTGCGGGGATGGCCGATGCTCTGGTGAGGGGGGCCACCACCAGGGAGGCAGTGGGGTGGGCCGTCCTGTGCGGTGCGGCCGCCACCCGGCGCTGGGGCGCCCAGGCGGCGCTGCCGGCGCGGGGAGAGGTCGAGGCGTTGGAGCGGGAGAGGTGATCCTCCCGATCATCATCGACACCGATCCGGGGCAGGACGATGCCGTTGCGGTGCTGTTGGCCCTCGCCTCACCCGAGCTACAGGTGGTCGGTATCACGGCGGTGGCCGGCAACGTCCCACTCGATTGGACCAGCCGCAACGCCAGGGTCACCTGTGAGCTGGCGGGGCGTCCCGACGTGCCGGTCTTTGCAGGTTGTGACCGGCCGATGGCTCGGGACCTGGTCACCGCCGAGCATGTGCATGGTGTCACCGGCCTCGACGGCGCCGATCTGCCCGATCCCCGCATGCCTCTGCAGGATCGCCACGCGGTGGATTTCCTGATCGAAACGTTGACAGAGGCAGACCCGGGGTCGATCACGCTGTGCCCCCTGGGGCCGTTGACCAATATCGGCACGGCTCTGCAGCGGGAACCGGCCGCCGCTGCTGGGATCAGAGAGATCGTCCTGATGGGCGGCGGGTTCTTCGAGGGCGGCAACATCACACCTGTCGCCGAGTTCAACATCTTCGTGGACCCCGAGGCCGCCGATCTGGTGTTCCGGTCGGGGGTGCCTCTGACCATGATCCCCCTGGATGCCACCCACCAGGCGCTGATCATGCCGGAGCACCTGCGCCGCTTGCGGGTGCTGGGCACCCCGGTGGGGGATGCCGTGGCCGGATGGCTGGAGTTCTACGAGCGCTTCGACGTGGAGAAGTACGGCATGGAGGGCGGACCGCTCCACGACCCCTGCGTGATCGCCTACCTGCTGCAACCCGACCTGTTCACCGGGAGGGACTGCAACGTGCAGATCGAGACCTCGTCCCCGCTGACCCTCGGGATGACGGTGGTCGACTGGTGGGGCACCGGCGATGAGGGACCCAACTGCAGGGTGATCGGCGGCGTCGATGCCGACGGCTTCTTCGACCTGCTCATCGACCGGATCAGCACACTCTGATCCGGGGTCGGCCTCCCGGCCTCCACCGGTACCCGTCGGTCAGTCCTACGGAATCTCTTCCGTCATCTCCGAGGCCGGTTCCATCATCATGAAGTAGGCGCCCGTCGGGTCGAAGGTGACCGCCATCTTCCCGACCCCCGCAGAATCGATGATCTCCCCCTCGACTCTGCCGCCGAGTTCCCGCACCTTGGCGGCCGCCGCATCGATGTCGTCCACCGTCAGGTAGACCGACCAGTTGGGTGGCGCCTCGCCCATCTCGGGGGTGATGGCCATCATCCCGCCCCGGAACTCA
The DNA here is from genome assembly GCA_965370535.1 of uncultured bacterium. GTDB lineage: Bacteria > Actinomycetota > Acidimicrobiia > Spongiisociales > UBA11373 > JAHJML01. The sequence continues at coordinate 768 of CBDUUY010000170.1, read as the reverse complement.
TCGCCGTCCTTGAACAGGTGGTAGGGACCGCTGGGCATCTCGGACACCTCGTGGCTCCAGCCGAACACGCCGGTGTAGAAGGCGGCCGCCGCATCGGTGTCGTTGGTCAGCAACTCGTTCCAGATCAGGCTGCCCGGTTCATTGGCCACAGCGGCTCCGAAGTGCCCCTGGGCCTGCCATACGGCGCAGGTGGCTCCGGTGGGGTCGGTGAAGATGCCCATGGTCCCGGCACCGGGGATGGGGATGGGCGGACCCATCGGGGTGCCGCCGGCGGCACTGATCTTGCTGAGTGTGGCTGCAGCGTCTTCGACGGAGATGTACGACATCCAGTGCGACGGCACCCCCATGGCCCTCATCATCACCGACAGCCCATAACCACCGGCCACCCTCTTGCCGTCCTTGGAGTACATGGTGTAGATGCCACCGTCTGGTGTCTTGTCGTCCGTGGCTTCCCATCCGAACAGGCCGGTGTAGAAGGCCCTGGAGGCGTCGGCATCGGTGGTGCCGGTGTCGATCCAGCAGAACGTGCCTGGTGTGTACTCGGTGAAGTCGGACATCCGATCCTCCTGTCGTGCGTGCGGGGCGAGAGTACCGATGGGGCCGGGACTGTGCCCGACGGAGTGGAGAGCGGGCATCTCCGTTGCCGCCCGGGGCGCGGCCCGTCTGCAGTGGGCTCAGGCGGGAGGGGCCAGGTCACCGTCGGTGAACAGCCGCGGCGGGAGCAGCCAGCGGAGCCGGCAGGTAGCGGGGCCGATCGCCGCCCAGGAC